>DAOWEP010000156.1 GCA_030638455.1 Gammaproteobacteria bacterium | reverse complement strand
CGGGACTACATGACAAAACAACTCGAGTCACATGCACAGGACACTGCCACTTCGCTTGGCTTGTCTATAACTCCCGCTATAACAGCAGGCGATACTCCCATGATAAATTCCATGGTGGATGCAATCTTTGACCGTGGTTATTACAGCAGCATCTATATCAAGGATATTTCAGGAAAGGACATCGTAACGCGTGAACTACCGGTGCAGTTCGAAGGGGTGCCGGAGTGGTTTATCTCGCTATTCCCTCTGGAAACACCTGAAGCCACATCCACCATCACCAGCGGCTGGAGGCAGGCCTCTACGGTACATATACGCAGCCACCCGGGTTATGCATACCAGAAGCTCTGGCAAATCAGTATTCAGAACTTTGGCTGGGTGCTAACACTCGCCCTGCTTTCCATACTGGCTGGCATTATATTCATTCGCCTGATCCTGACGCCATTACGCGCAGTCGAAAGCCAGGCGAAGGCTATTGCAGCAAAAGAATTCCCGATTCAAAGAAAACTGCCAAAAACACCCGAATTGCGTCAGGTAACCAAAGCAATGAACCATATGTCGGCCAAGGTCGCACAGATGCTCGGGGCACAAACTGAACTGACAGAAAAAATGCGCGCCCGCGCATATGAAGACCCGGTGACTAAACTACAAAATAGACGTAGCCTGAAAGAACGCCTGAACCATATCACCAGGACACCTGAAGAATACCAGACCTGTGCAGTTTTTCTTGTTCGCCTTGATAACCTGAAAGAACTGAATGAGCGTAAAAGTTATCTACAGGGAGATGAACTACTGAATGAAATTGGCAGCATCCTGCAAACTGTTTGCAACGAAATTACAGACAACACGGTTGCACGAATTGGTGGCGCTGACTTCGCGATACTTGCCCCACATATAAGCCTTGAAGAAACCAGAGCATTGGCAGACAAGATTTGCAACAACCTTGGCAGGCTGCACACACGCGGTAAAATTGACGACAGCGCAAAGACACATACAGGCATTGCCTGGTTTAATGGCAAGCAGTCTGCTAGCGAGCTCGTTTCGGCTGCGGATGCAGCACTCTGCGCAGCTCAGACAAAAGGAAACAATACCTGGTATATACATGATGAGAAATCACTGAAACAAGGTGAAATACGTAGCTCAAGTGAATGGAAGAAATTCCTGCAAAGAAAACTGGAACAGGGTGAAATCGAAATTCATCGCCAACTCGTCCAGTCATGCAAAGATGAAAAAACACTTCATTATGAAGTGCTTGCCAGAATACAGGAAGAAGATGGCTCGCTAATTCCAGCCGGGATTTTTATGCCCATCGCGGAAAGGTATAATCTTACCTCGGCAATCGACAAAATTGTAATCGACAAATTGATTGTAGCTATCAGCAAAGACAGCCAGTCACTATACGCTATAAACCTTTCACCCGTTTCACTACAGGACGCTTCGTTTACTCAATGGCTGCTCATGCGCCTTGGGCAAAAGTCAGAAGTGGCTGGAAAACTGATATTTGAAACAACCGAAATGGGTGCCATAATCGACCTTGAATCGATGAAAACCCTGATTGCAAATATCCAGCATGCGGGCAGCCAGTTTTCACTCGACCACTTTGGCACTGCCTCACCCTCCTTTGGATACTTGCGTAAACTCAAACTGAATTATATCAAGATTGATGGCAGCTACATCAGGAGAATTGAACTCAACGAAGACAACCAGTTCTTCATTCGCTCATTGGCAGAAATTGCACACGGACTGGATATACAGGTTATTGCTGAATATGTAGAGACCAATGCAGAACAGGCAACACTACAAGACCTACATATTGATGGCATACAGGGCTACCTGCCTGGTGCGCCTGAAGTGATCTGAAACTAGCATATTCTTTCCCTGATTTACCAAAAACTCGTCACCTGATACCGACACTTTTCCGCTTAGCCGCCATACTAATACCAATTAAGCCCGAACCAAACAACCATATCGCAGCTGGGATAGGCACAGCTGAAACATTACCGTCCAATACTGCCCAAACAACTTTATTACCCTCTTTACCGCCAGCGCCCATTTGACCAAAGGTAAAATCCATGTCAAAAGCACGTATAGTCTCCTCTTCATGTTCAACATCTGTCCAATAACGGGATGCAAGCAGATTGCGAAAAGGGCCTGTATTTTGCAGTCCCCAAAGACCGTTAGGCGTTACTTCACAGTCATCTGCTGGTGAGCCGGTAACATTAGAGGTGGTACATAGGCCAAGATTTCCCAATGAAGAATAGTACAGGTTAGATAATTCATTAGAGGTTGAAGCATTATTGAATCCACGATCTGTACTACCGTCATAGGACACCGTGTAATCAAAACTTACCCCCCCATCGACCGGTGT
>DAOWEP010000208.1 GCA_030638455.1 Gammaproteobacteria bacterium | reverse complement strand
GACATGATGGGCAGAGGTATGGGACATGGTGGCATGAGGCACGGCATGCGCTCACGCATCAATGCCATAGGAATGCTCGATCTTGACTCCAAGCAGCGCACAAAAATCCGGACAATACAGCGCGAACAACGTAAATCTCGTTGGCAAACAATGGGACAAATGATGGATGAAAAAGATAAGCTTCTTGATCTCTACAACACCGGGAATCGTGATAAAGACGCCATTGGGAAAGTATACAGCAAGATATTTGATCTGAAGCAACAGATGATTGAAGCCAATATTGACGCTGGCAACAAAGCCAGGGCCATTTTGAACGAGAAACAACGTAAAGAACTCGATGAGATGGAAAACCGCATACACAGTCGCTCTGGTATGGGTGGTATGGGTATGGGTGGCATGATGATGGGAAGATAAAATCGCCTATCGATTACAAACAAAAGGGGCAGAGTTTCTGGCCCCTTTTGTTTTCTAAATACACAACCTTAATAAGCACCCTAAAAACATTCTGTTTCTTGCATTACTCATCATCGAATGATAATAATGTGCTCAGTTAATCATCAAGACATAAATACCTACAATTAAGGAGATTACTATGCCATCGACCAACCAATCAATAGTTGTTGACGCCCCAATTTCAGACGTGTGGGCCAGGCTTAATAACTTCCATGATTTTTCATGGGCGCCTAATGTCATCACTAAAGTAGACAAGGTAGGGAACGTTGATAGCAGTGAGGCAGGTGCAAAAAGAATTCTCAACGACGCATTTCATGAAACCCTGGTGGAAATAGATCAAGATAAACATATGCTGAAATATTCTATTGATGATGGTCCTTCTCCAGTATCTAAGGATGAAGTGTCTAATTATTATGGCATTGTAAAATTATCACCTGCAACTGAAGGCAATGGAACGCTTGTTGAATGGACCTCTTCGTGGGATTCGAACGTGGAAGACGCGGTAGAATTTTGTCATGGAATTTATGTCGCGCTTTTAAATGAATTAGCTGCTTCATTCAATAAATAAGCTATAAAGCGACCAACGTTAGATGACCAGGCTACCCATGAATAGTAAATATGGATGATGCATTAGACATAGAAATACATATGCGGTCTTTTGCAGAAACTTTTGTGCTAAGCACACGAAAGGACCAATGGGTATATTTATTATCCGAACGATCAGATAATACATTTAAACAATCATCAAAGTTATTTAATCATTTAGATCATAACTATATAGAGCAAAACGATTCACTTTACGACATAACCTCATACGACACGCCAGGTGTGTTTTATAATTTTAAAGACGAACCAAAATGCATTTCATTTAAAGAAGCTATAGAGGAAGGTAAGAGCCATGATGCTATTTTTTCAATAAAACCAGGTGAACTGGCGATCTACTTTTCTCACGATGGCTGGAATTTTGTTTGTAAAAGATAAAGCATCCAACAAAATTCTAAACAAAAGCCGTATTGCCTTGCACAGGTAATCTGTCGGGCGTATGCTGGTACAAACAACAGGGCTATAGGAACAGAGGGAACTGAAGCACTTCTAACTCAAACTACCTTCCCGTGATCTACCCCCTTTAATCGAACCTTTTACTGGTAGTAAGTATGTCAATTCTTTGATATGCGTCAATGCACATCATTTTGATTTGTGGGATTATATTCATTATTAGGAATTCGTATTTCTTTCGTACTTAGGAATACGCTTACATACAAAGAGTGACTATTTCCACCAGATGAAAAAAGGAGATCATCATGAGCAAAGATATCAGCATTGCGGACGTTGTAGTCCATCTCCATCCAGAACATTCCTGTGACGATGAGACCAAGATCGAGAAAGATCTACGCGGTCATTATGGCGTGGTTTCCGTGCACTTCAACACAAAAGAGCACCCCCACGCTGTGGTGGTGGCATACAATCCAGACATCGTCAACTCGCAAGAAGTTCTTGCAGAGGTCAGGAAATGTGACAAAAATGCAGTAATGGCGGGTCTTTAATAATGGCCCTTATTGCAATATAAATGTGTCTAAACGAGATCTCGATCGCCGTTCGATAATTGCTCGGTCTCCGTTCCAGACTCGACTCTACCGATTCCATCCATGGAATCGCCCTGCATCCTTGTAGTCGTGACACCTTTTATTATAAGCATGTCATAGACACACATTAACTACTTCAGTAAATGGAGGGATTGATAATGTGCTTCTTTTTTAGTTTCTTGCCCGCCACTTTCTGGTTTGTAATCGGTTATTTTGTACTGTTTGCTTCCACCAAAGCAGAAGGTGGACTACAGAAATTTGGTCGGATCCTGGCTATCTGGATATTCATCATCGCTTCATTTTTCCCAATGATGGGTTTATATATCACTGTGTCAGATCTTTGTCCGATCGAAGAATTGATGGGTGCTGTCACTAAATGAAAGACATGATGCAAGCATGTATGAAAGGGTGCAGATGGTGCCCCCTGATCCCCCTGGTGATAGGTATTACTCTATTTTTACTAGGCTATTTCCTGCCAGCCGATACGGTTAGACTGCTTTGGTTAATATTTTCATGCATACCCATTCTTATGGGCCTGACCGCTTTAATCCTGATGAACACCATGTTTAAGGAGTAGCGTTAAAAGATAGCGCTTAAGGGATAGACCAAAAACAGGTGCGAATGCCGTTTTGCCTTGCGCAGGTCAGTTGCCAGCGTTATGGTGACAACTATCACTACAATCAACAGGGCTATAGGAACAGAGGGAACTGAAGCACATCTGACTCAAACTACCTTCCGTGATCTGCCCCCGTTGAATACAAGAATAACTAAATAGAATTATAAATTGCTGAGTGGAAACTGCCTGTTTCATTAGCACTAGGGATCAATCGAGGCTGACCTCTTTGATTTTTGGCATGTAATTAATAGCGAGGCTTCCAAGTAGATGACAAAAGATGGTAAAGATCTTGAACGGCTTGTCCAATTAATTGAGAAATCAATATCACCAGGCGCAATGGTTCGACATGATATCGAAATGCCAATAATTAACTCAACAACTGGTGCTACTACTCAATGTGACATTGTCATCCAATCTGGTGTTAAACCTAGAGAAACTATAACTCTCGTTGAAGTCCAAGATCGAGGCTCAAAAGTATCCGCCAACGATTTTAGAGGGTGGAGACGGAAAGTTGAAGAAGTTGGAGCACAGCACTTAATCTGTGTTTCACGGCATGAATTTACTAAAAGTATAAAGGACGAGGCATCAAGGTCAGGAAATACAATATCACTAGTTACTTTAAAGGAATTGGATGCTGATAATATCCCATTGAATTTTCTAAATTTTCATTATCAGTACAGAAATTTTGAGGTTGTTGGAATTAATAGTTTACAACCTAGTGTTTCAAGATCAGAGCTAGAAAGTCTAGGTATCAGGCATGATGTTATTAAAAAGGGTAAATTAAATTCAGATGAAAAATGCTGGTCATTCGATAAACAAGAACTTGTGTCTTTATTTATCCTATGTAGAGATTTTTATTTCCCTCCTGAAGAAGAGGTGGCGGGACAGGGAACAATTACTTTTGATATAGATAATGACCCACCACTTTATTTCTATATGAAAGGCAAATTTGTCAGAGTAGGCTTGAACTGCGAATTTGAGTGGAAAAATGAAATATACAGAGAAAGTCCTTCCATTTTATCTTATGAACAAGATGAACATGGAGTACTTGCATGGGTGGTTGAAATATCTCACAAATCACCAAAAGGGATGATCTCAGTAAAAATGCCTGTCACTAAATACGATGACAATCATTTTTGTATAAATTCAATAATGACACAGGTTCCTATGGATGTTGAGCTCACTATGGGAGTTAAAAAACCTGATTAAATAAAAAAAGAAATGGGGTGAGACTCGAATAATACTCAGATTATTCATAAAAGACTGGAAGCCTGAACCATATACAAAACAAGCATCGCATACACCCCCGCCAGAACATCATCCACCATAATCCCGAACCCACCGGAAACATGCTGGTCCAGCCAGCGAATCGGCCAGGGTTTTACAATATCGAACAACCTGAATAATACAAACCCCAACACCATCCATTCCCACCCTGCTGGTGCAAAGGTCATGGTAATCAGATAACCGGCCACTTCATCCCAGACGATTCCACCGTGGTCATGCACGCCCAGTTTGTTTGCGGTGTAATCACATAGCCAGATACCCAACAAAAATAACAAACCGGTTAGTCCGACATACCAGACCAACGATAATGGCTGCATAAACCAGTACAAAGGAACTGCCAGCAAGGTACCGAATGTACCGGGGGCATAGGGCATGGCGCCCGTGCCGAGGCCACAGGCCAGTAGTTGGATTGGGTCTTTCCAAATAGAGGTTGGGAGTTTATTTTTCTTCATCGGGTGTTATTGTTTTTTACGTTTTTATTAAGTTACAGGTTCATGATTGTCTTGTCGAATCAATGGTGGGCATTCAAACTAACCACCTGCACAGTACTTCTACCCTACCTATCAATGGATGATAAAAATTCCATGATCATACTTCCAAAAAGTGTCAGGATTTTTTACACTTATCTAATCAAGAAAAAGTCTTATTTTTATAACTAACTGATTACTGTGTTAATAAATATATGGGCATGAACATTGCATGGTTATTTGAAAATTAACCGGTACTTAGAAAGCAACCATAAACAACAATAAGGGAAGCCCCATGAAAATATTATCTCACTTTAGAGAATCAATGTTCCGTATCGCTATAGCAGCAGGGTTGGCTGGCTTGTTATCTGTCCCTGCCGCTCAAGCCGAACGCCCTTTCAGTTTGCCATCCAACGCCAAACAGATTGCCAAAGATATCTATGATCTGGGTACCGGAATGCATAATGGTGAGCAGGTACGCGGTATTGCATTTATTCATCGTCAGGATCAGGCAGCAAAACCAGATGGCGTTGGCGGCGGCAAGGGTGGCGGTAAGAAAGATAACGGTGGCTCCACCTGTTATGCATTCATCAGTAACGGCGCCAAGTGGAAGACAGTTGAAAATTACATCGTGGACAGTACCAACCTGAGCGGTATGTCGCAAAGTGAAGTAGAAACCGCTATCGCGGCAGCTACCGGTCTCTGGAATAACGAGGTCACTGGCAACATTTTTGGCGGACAGGTCGCAGGCACTGTCGATGGTGTAGATTTGACGACGCCCCTGGATGATAAGAATGAGGTCTATTTCGCGGACATCAATGACCCTTCAATCGATAGCAACAATATCATTGCTGTCACAGTTACCTGGGGAATTTTTGGTGGCCCACCAAGAAACCGTAGACTGGTTGAGTGGGACCAGATTTATAATGAGGCATTCACCTTCGGAGATGCCGGCATAAATACAGGCATCATGGATATAGCGGGTATCGCAGCACACGAAGTAGGACATGCTGCCGGCATGGGTCACCCAGACAGCACGTGTATTGATGAGACTATGTATGCATATGCGGCAAATGGCGAGACCAAGAAGCGTGATCTAAATGCTGGTGATATCTCCGGCATACAGGAACTCTATAAGTAATACCTGCTATCGCTGAACATAGCCAATTCTATCGGCGCTAAATAACTTAATAAACAAAAGAATATGAGGAACGAGAGATAATGAAAACACGATTATTAACAACATGCATAGGGATTACCATTGGAGTATCCAGTTTGCTGGGCAATACATCGGCAATGTCTGCCGCAGTCAATGCTAATGATAACGAACATGGTTACGGACTTACCTTTGATGCTCCGTTTGACGAAACTTCACGCGATGGTATGCCCACTGCAATTAACACGTGGCTGGAGGCAAATAATCTGGGTGAAAATGGTGATCATAGCCCGGATTTACCAGGCCAGGCTCCCACTGATGCGCCCAATGATGTACCTAGAAATATCCCGGATATCCCTGATAACGATCCTGACCACGACAATGACCATAATGAAGGTATCGGCACTGAACTACATGGTTGGCCGGATACAGATGATATGCGCAGTTTAGTTGAAAGTTGGCAGGAAGATCACCTAATAGGATTATATAATACACATAATGAAAATACTGACGGACTTACACTTACAACCAGTTCTACAACTATTACATCTACTCCAGGCTCGCTAATAACAGTTAGTGCGGTACCTGTACCTGCCGCAGTATGGTTGTTCGGTTCAGGCCTGCTTGGATTGATAGGAATAGCCAACCGCAAAAAAGCATAACAAGAATAAAATGCATCACTCACTTGACCCCGCCATCGTGCGGGGTTTTTTGTGCCTTGTTTTAAGAAAAATGCTGGAAACCACCTTTATCCAAAACAACCTCTTCCCCACTTTTATCCAGAACCCTCAAGCCAGCTTCAGAATCAATCTTCCCAATACAGGAATAACCTCCACCCCCTTTAGCAAATGCTTCTTCAAGCATTACCTGTCTGTCCTGGGGAATAGTGAAACACAACTCATAATCATCACCTGATGTCAGTGCAAACCGTATTGCATCTTCTTCTGATATAACTGCCGTTATGACGTTAGACAAGGGAAGCTTGCCTGCAAAGAGAGTGGCCCCGGCTCCACTGGCCTCGCAAATATGTCCGAGATCAGCCACCAGGCCATCTGATATATCGATTGCGGCATTAGCAATGCCTTTTAAGGCAAGGCCTGCTTCTATACGCGGAACCGGTCTGTTTAGTCTACCCAGAAGATACGCCTGATGTTGTTCGGGTATCGATTCACCAGTATTAATAACTGCCAGTGCAAGACCCGCATCACCGATGGTGCCGGTTACATAAACGAGGTCATCTGGTTGTGCACCGGAACGCAGCAGCGCCCTACCCTCCTCCACTAAACCTATCGCGCTGATCGTGATCGTTAACGGGCCTGTGTGAATATCAACTGAAACTAGTTGAACCTTGTACTGTTCCGCTAACGCCACCAAGCCCTTTTCAAAACCTGCCTGCCAGCCTGGTGCTTTCTCAGGCAAGACGAGTGTAAGCGTAATCCATTTCGGCAGCGCACCCATGGCCGCCAGGTCACTTAGATTAACGGCAAGCGCCTTATGGCCAACATCTTCCGGATTTGTATTGATTGGGAAATGTACGCCTGAAACCAGTGTATCGACAGTAACGGCCAGCAGATATCCAGCAGGCGGTTGTATAGTTGCGCCTGGGGTTACCTGTAACATGATTCAGATTTTATGTAGACTGGATTCAGAACGAAGTATTTAACACTAATTGCACATAAGTACAGGATCAGGCTTTCGCCTTCATTTCTACCTTACGTAGTTGTCTGGCCACTTTATCGAGTATTCCGTTTATGTATTTATGGCTTTCGGCAGAACCAAAGGTCTTGGCCAGATGCACGCCTTCACTGATCACTACTTTAAAGGGTACATCCATTTTGAACTTGAGTTCATATACGCCTAGCCGGAGTATCGCGCGTTCAATCGGGTCTACCTCTTCGATACTACTACGGTCAAGGTAAGGAAGTAGTGCTTCATCAAGTTCGTCCAGACTAGCGGGTACCTTGTGCAAAAGTTCGGAAAAATACGCCATATCCACCTTGCGCATATCCTGTTCCTGACGGAACTGCTTTTCAATTTTATTCAGACTCAGATCGGATAGCTGCCACTGATATAGCGCCTGAATAGCAGCGCGCCTTGCCCACTTGCGGGCATGTAATGGATTTTGTTTGCCGCCCGCCAATTAACTACCCAGATTTCGTAACAAACTTACCATTTCAATGGCAGACAATGCGGCCTCTGCACCCTTGTTACCTGCTTTTGTCCCGGCACGTTCTATTGCCTGCTCTATGGTATCTACGGTTAATACCCCGAAGGCCATGGGTATGTCATGTTGCATGGATACGGTCGCCAGGCCCTTGGTACACTCGCCAGCAACGTACTCAAAATGGGGGGTGCCTCCACGAATCACGGCACCCAATGCAATGATGGCATCATACGACTTTGCGGCCGCCAGTCTTTGTGCTGCAATTGGCATCTCGAATGCACCCGGCACCCGAATAATCTGGATATCCTTGTCCTGTGCACCATGGCGCTTCAGTGTATCGATTGCGCCTTCGAGCAGGCTTTCCACAACAAAGCTGTTAAACCGTGCAACCACTATGGCGAAACGCGCATCTCGCACGACCATATCACCTTCAAATGTTTTTATATTGCTCATGTTCTTTTCCTGTTCATCAAAGCCCCGTCATTCCGGTGAATGCCGGAATCCAGGTGTCTATTATAATAAATCATTATACATATCTCGCCACTGAGGATTAATCTTCTCAATCGTCTTTATCTTCCATGCACGTTTCCAGTTCTTAATCGCCTTTTCCTTACAAATAGCGGATTCCATCGTTTCATGTATCTCATACCATACCAAGATATTCACGCCATATTTCTTTGTAAACCCTTCAACCGTATGGTTCTTATGCTCCCAAATCCGTTTCAATAGATTGGAAGTCACCCCTGTATATATTGTCCCATTTCGTTTGCTGGTTAACATGTACACACACGGCTGTCGTTCCATACTGGCCTGCTTGCTTTTACTCTGGATTCCGGCATTCGCCGGAATGACGAAGTTACGTTTAGTTACTTACCCATACTATTTAGAGAAGAACCTTAACTATTATTTACTAACATACTCGGCAACTTCCAGACCAAACCCTGACAGGCCGTGCATAATCTTGGGCGAACTCAGTACACGCATCTTACATACGCCCAGGTCTGAAAGGATTTGTGCACCTACGCCAAACGTACGCAACTCAGTTGCAGATTTCTTCCTGGTGGACGATGCATCCTCCTGACTGATCTCATGTTCACGTATGCGCCGTACCAGTTCCTGATTGCTTTCCCGGTGACGCAGGATCACGACAATGCCATTGTCCTCCTGCTCTATTCTTTGCATGGCCGCGTGTAATGACCAACTGGTGTCCTTACGTGGCGCATTGATCAGGTCACTTAAGGAGTCTTCCATATGCACCCGCACCAGTACCGAGTCTTCCGAACAGGCTTTGCCCTTTACCAGCGCATAATGCAGTTCTTCATCGATGGTATCGTGATAGGCATATAAACGAAACGTACCGTATTCAGTCTCAAAATCTGATTCTGCAACACGCTCTATCGTGGTTTCATTGGCAACCCGGTAGCTAATCAGGTCTTCTATGGTGCCGATCTTTAACTGGTGTTCTTCTGCAAACTTTACCAGATCCGGCAACCTTGCCATGGAACCATCTTCATTCAGTATTTCAACAATCGCCGCCGCAGGTTCAAGGCCTGCTAGCCTGGCATAATCACAGCCCGCTTCGGTATGACCTGCACGTGTTAGTACGCCACCGGCCTGTGCCTTTAACGGAAATATATGCCCGGGCTGCACGATGTCGGCCGGCCTGGCATCTGGCGCTACCGCTGCCTGGATGGTAACGGCGCGGTCAGCGGCCGAAATCCCGGTAGTGACACCCTCGGCTGCTTCAATGGATACCGTAAAATTGGTGGAATGAGCAGAGGTGTTACTGTCTACCATCAAGGGCAGGCCCAGTTGCTGGCAACGTTGATCGGTTAAGGTCAGGCAGATCAGGCCGCGTCCATAACGCGCCATAAAGTTAATGTCTTCCGGGCGCACCTTTGATGCGGCCATGATTAGATCGCCTTCATTCTCACGATCTTCATCATCCAGTATGACGACCATCTTGCCCTGACGGATATCTTCGATAATTTCTTCTGTGGTATTAAATGACATAACCTTCTTCTACTATAATAAGTTCTGTTATCTGTACAGTGCCTGACCTTTTCTTTTAGCCCTTAGGGAAGCCATTAGCCCTTAAGGAAGCCATGTTCTGCCAGAAATTCCATTGAGATTTCAGTGCCCGGCCGGGCCGCACGATCACCCAGCAACAACCTTTCAAGGTATCGAGCGATTAAATCAACCTCAAGATTAACATGTGTGCCTACCTGATAGGTACCCATTATGGTTTCTTTGATGGTATGCGGGACGATATTGAGCTCAAATTCGGCTCCATTTACTGCATTTACCGTTAAACTGATGCCATCGACACAGATCGAACCTTTTTCCGCAATATATTTGGCAAGTTCATCCGGGGCCTTGATTCTGAACCTGACAGAACGGCCATCATCATGACGGTCGGTTATCTTGCCCACCCCATCCACATGCCCGCTGACCAGATGACCACCTAGTCGGGTGGTTGGGGTCAAGGCCTTTTCCAGGTTCACGGTACTACCGGATTCAAGACCACCAAGACCGGTTCTCTCCAGGGTTTCACCGGACACATCTGCCCAGAACCCGTTACCCGGCAACTCTACTGCCGTGAGACACACACCATTGACCGCGATACTGTCACCCAGTTGTACATCACCAAGACCGAGCTTGCCCGTTTCAATCCGCAGGCGCATATCGGAACCTTTTGGCTCCTTGTCTGCGATCTTGCCTGTGGCTTGTATGATTCCGGTAAACATACTTTTACACCTATTTACTTTTACAAGTGGCGATGATTTTCCAGTCCTTTCCTATCGGACGTATATCCTTTATTTCCAGATCTATTCGATCGCCCATGGATTCAAGCCCCTGCAAATTAAACAAACCGCGCGCATTATTACCCATCAGGTGCGGTGCCATATAAACAATTATCTCATCCACCAGGTTCGCGCTTAGCATTGCACCACTCAGAGTGGCACCTGTCTCCAGCAATACCTCATTTACTTCCTCGGTTTCTGCCAGATATTGCATTAATACAGACAGGTCTATCGAACCATCCGCTGCTGGCGACAAAAGAATCTCTGCTCCGGCATCACTCAGGCGTTGCTGTATATCCTTTTCTTTACACGCGGTTACCACCAGCGTTCGCCCCGGCAACTGCAACATCTTTGCCGTTGCCGGCATACTCAGATTTGAGTCCAGCACTACGCGCAATGGTTGTATCCAGCCACCTTCCGCTTCCTCGCCATTTACACGAACCGTAAGTGACGGGTCATCCGAGAGCACTGTACCGATCCCGGTCACGATTGCGGAGCTCCTTGCCCGAAGACGGTGTACATCCTGCCGGGCAGCATCACCGGTTATCCATTTACTTTCACCCGATGACATCGCAGTCCTGCCGTCCAGGCTCATGGCTAGCTTACACCTAACCAAAGGCCTGCCCTTACGCATGCGCATGACAAATCCGGGATTCAATGCTTCGGCCTGCGCCGCCATCAGGCCAGAATCAACCTCTATGCCCGCCTGCTGAAGTATCTCCAGACCCTGGCCGGCCACTTTTGGGTTTGGGTCTTGCATGGCGGCTACTACTTTTTTAACGCCCGCCTGTATCAGCGCCTCTGCACAGGGCGGGGTACGACCATGATGACTGCATGGCTCCAACGTGACATAGGCGATCGCGCCTTTTGCCTGATCACCGGCCTGTTTGAGGGCATGGATTTCTGCATGCGGCTCACCTGTACGTGCATGCCATCCTTCACCAACCACTTTACCTTCCTTCACCACTACACAACCCACCCTCGGATTAGGATGACAGGTGTATATCCCCCGCTCGGCCAGACGCAAGGCCTGAGCCATGAATGCATGGTCTGATGCCGGGTTCATACTATTTTAACTCTTGGATTCTTTGGGCTGGTCGTCGTCACCGGATAACAGGGGAATCTGATGTTTTTTCTGCTCCGGGGTTGGCTGTTTTTCCAGACGATCAATTTCTTCCCGAAAGGCATTAACGTCTTCAAAGCTTCTGTAGACAGAAGCAAAACGAACATAGGCCACCTGATCGAGTTCTCGCAACTCATGAATTACCCATTCACCCAGAT
>DAOWEP010000201.1 GCA_030638455.1 Gammaproteobacteria bacterium | reverse complement strand
CTGGAGCCTGATTCCCGACTGAGTTGTCAGACAATTGTTGGAAAGAGGGATCTGGTGATTGAGCTGCCCAAGTACACCATTAATATGGTTAGTGAGAATCACTAAATACAGCAGATGAGCAGTAAATTTCACAGAATATAAATCAAGCTAGAAAGTCAGGAGAATGTTATGAGTCTGAAGTGGACTGATTCCATGGATATTGCAATTGAACTGGATGAGGCGCATCCGGACGTGGATCCAAAAGCCGTCCGGTTTACGGACTTACATAACTGGGTTCTTAAGCTGGAAGATTTTGAAGATGATCCTGAGCATTCAGGTGAAAGGATCCTTGAGGCAATCCAGATGGCCTGGATAGAAGAGCGTAGCTAAATTCAGGTTACTAACCATGGTTATTAATCATAGTCAGGCCTGCAAACGTGGAAACAGGATGATTTATAAGCAATAAGCCCGTGTTTTGCACGGGTTTATGCTATCTTGTAGGATGGAATCTATTTGTACAACCAGCAGGGCGAATGTGACAGCAACAAAAATCAATTTACTGAATTTGAACCGACAGGAACTCGAAGGATTTTTTGCCGATATCGGTGAGAAGTCTTTTCGTGCCACTCAATTATTGAAATGGATCTATCATGAGGGTGTAGATGATTTTGATCTAATGACAAACCTTAGCAAGGGTTTGCGCGCAAGGCTTGGTGAGTTGGCTGAAATTCGGTTACCAGAAATAGAATCAGCACATCCTTCAAAAGATGGTAGTGTAAAGTGGGTTCTACGGCTGGATAATGGTAACCATATCGAGACGGTTTTCATTCCAGAATCTGATCGTGGCACACTATGTGTATCCAGTCAGGTGGGCTGTACACTGAATTGTTCCTTTTGTTCAACTGCTCGCCAGGGATTTAATCGGAACCTCACGACGGCAGAGATTATCGGGCAGGTTATTATTGCAAGCAGGGCGCTTGGGCCACAAAATAACAGGTTGTCAGATACTGGGGTACAGGAGAATCATAGCAGGCGTTCGGTAACCAATGTGGTGTTGATGGGAATGGGTGAGCCATTACTGAATTTTGATAATGTAGTCAGGTCAATGGATCTAATGCAGGATGATTTTGGTTTCGGTCTTTCCAAACGGAGGATCACGTTGAGTACGGCAGGTGTAGTGCCAGCCATTGATCGTCTCCGTGCAGTTAGTGATGTTAGTCTCGCTGTCTCCCTGCATGCGCCTACTGACCAGTTACGTGACCAACTAGTACCTATTAACAGTAAATACCCTATTGAAGAACTTCTTGCAGCCTGTAGGCGATATGTCGCAGATAGCCCAAGACGCAGGATTACATTTGAGTATGTGATGTTAAAGGGGGTGAATGATAGTAAACAGCATGCAGTTGATCTTGTAAATACGTTAAGTAATGTACCATCCAAGGTAAACTTGATCCCGTTTAACCCTTTTGAAGGGTCGGAATATTTGTGTTCTAGTAAGACGGCTATTGACCGGTTCAGGAATATATTGACAGATGCTGGAATCGTGACCATTACTCGAAAAACGAGAGGGGATGATATTGCAGCTGCGTGTGGTCAGCTTGCGGGTAAGGTGCAAGACCGAACCCGTCGCCAGGAGAAATTTAAAACTATAAATATTCAGGAAGTCATTCAATGATACATACTATTATGCATGCTACGAGAAGGAGCATTGTCTTGTTTGTTGTTGTAATGGGGCTGGCTGCCTGTTCAGCAAATTCCACGCGAGATGCAGAATCGCTAAAGGCGTCCGCTGTGAATACAGAGCTTGGGATACATTATATGCGAAAGAATAATAACGTATATGCAATGGATAAGTTGACCAAGGCCCTGAAGCAGAATCCAGAAAACCCGGATGCACATAATGCTATTGCATTGTTGTATGTCAGGTTGGGTGAAGATCAGGATGCAAAAGAACATTTCAACAAGGCAGTAAAGCTGGAGCCCGATAATTCTTCCTTTCATGTTAGTTACGGTGCCTTTTTGTGTAAACTGAATCAGTTAGCTGAGGCGGAGAAACATTTTCTTGAGGCATTAAAAAATCCCTTGTATACAAGATATGAAATTGCGTATACAAATGCGGGAAACTGCGCAATGAGAGGAGGAGATAAACAAAAAGCAGAAGACTATTTTCGTAGTGCGTTAAAGGTTAACTCAAAGTTTCCACCGGCCTTGTATCAGATGGCAAAGCTGAATGTCATGAAAAAAAATTACATGAGTGGCAGAGCATACTTACAGCGATATTCTGAGGTTGCAAGTTCATCAGCCCAGACTTTATGGCTGAGCATTCAGGTTGAAAAAGAGTTGGGTGACAAAAATGCCGTATCCAGTATGGCTCTTCTGTTGAAGAACAGGTACCCGGATTCGGATGAAGTTAAGAAGCTTAATGAAATGGAGAAAAATGAGCGATCTTCAGGAAAATGAGATACCTGTCCAGGTGACAAAAAACTCACCTGGAAAGCGGTTACGGAAGGCAAGGGAAGGTTGTAGTCTTTCAAGAAAGGATATTGCAGAACGTCTGCATTTGTCAGAGAAGATCATAGACGCTATAGAAAGAGACGATCAGGATAATCTGCCTGCGCCCGCCTTTGTACGTGGATATTTGCGTGGCTACGCACCTCTTGTTTCACTGGATGCTGATCTGGTTGTTGCGGACTATAATCATTATTTTGCAGATAGCGTGGATTCCAGTGAAATAAAGGATACCTTGCAGTTTGGTATTGAAAGAAAGCGTACTGGCAAATCAGGGATTGGCAAGATCAAAATGTATCTGGTGCTGGTTTTGTTTGTGCTGGTGGGTATAGGATATTTTGCAGAGCAAGAATCAACGGATGATATTAGTAGCGAACAGGAGTCTGCGATAACGGTAAATAGTAAAAACAATCTGGCAGATACAGGAGCTGACCTTGTAGATTCAAATAGCGTACAGACTCAGGATTCAGGCTTATCCTATCAGGCGTCAGAAAGCAATTCTGGAAATCAGCAGAAACAGCAGTTGTCAGGGAGTTTAGGTTCAGGAAGCAATCAGGAAAAGAACGCAGAAAAAATAAAGGAAAGCTATGGGTCTTCATCCTGGGATGATTCTGATCTTCTTGATGGTAGTGGAGAGGTATTTCCTTCACCAGAGCCTGGTCTGGAGGAAAATGCCAGGTTCCTGGAGGTTGGTAGTTTGAGTTTGCAATTTCATGCAGATGCATGGACTGAGGTGCATGATGCCAATGGAGAAAGGTTGTTATACAGGCTGGGTCGTGAGGGAAAAACCTATCGGGTATCAGGAGCTGTCCCGTTCAAGGTGTTATTGGGAAATGCGAAAGAAGTGACTGTGATGTTAAATGGACGTATGTTTGATCAGACACCCTTTATTCGAGGTCAGGTGGCCCGGTTTTCTGTAAGTGAAAAGTCAGTAGGTGAAAAGTCTACAGGTGCAGAATAGGTAGCAAGGTGATTTAAAATTATTGTTATGAATGTAAACCAGATAAAACGTCGTCTATCACGTCAGATTCATGTCGGGGATGTTCCGGTAGGTGGTGATGCACCCATTTCAGTACAAAGCATGACGAATACTGAAACCTGTGACGTTACTGCAACAGTGGAGCAAATTAAGGCAATACAGAATGCCGGTGCGGATATTGTGCGGGTGTCTGTGCCCAGTATGGATGCAGCCGAGGCCTTTGGGAAGATAAAGACACAGGTCAGTATACCTCTGGTGGCGGATATTCATTTTGATTACAAAATTGCCCTGCGTGTGGCTGAACTGGGTGTTGATTGCCTGCGTATAAACCCGGGGAACATTGGCAGGGAAGATCGTGTACGTGCAGTTGTGGATAGTGCTCGGGACCATGGAATTCCGATCCGGATTGGTGTGAATGCAGGGTCGCTGGAAAAGGATTTACAGGTAAAATATGGTGAGCCAACACCGGATGCACTGGTGGAGTCTGCCTTGCGCCATATTGATATTTTGGATCGGCTGGATTTTCAGGATTTCAAGGTCAGCCTGAAGGCGTCAGAAATATTTATGACGATTGAGTCGTATCGTAAGCTGGCCGGTCAAATAGAACAACCATTACATATTGGAATCACGGAAGCCGGGGGTGCAAGAGCAGGTGCCGTTAAGTCTGCCATCGGTTTGGGCATGATACTTAATCAGGGGATTGGGGATACCATTCGTGTCTCTCTGGCGGCTGATCCGGTTGAAGAGATCAAGGTGGGGTTTGATATCCTAAAAAGCCTGCACATACGCAGTAAAGGGATCAACCTGATTGCCTGTCCTTCCTGTTCGCGGCAGAATTTTGATGTGATCTCGACCGTCAATGAACTTGAATCCCGCCTGGAAGATATTCAGGAGTCCATAGATGTTGCGGTCATCGGGTGTGTGGTCAATGGGCCGGGTGAGGCAAAGGAAGTACATGTTGGTCTTACCGGTGGTTCTCCGAACTTGATGTACATAAACGGCATCCCTGATCACAAGATAAAAAACGAACAATTAGTGGATGAGCTGGAGCGCGCAATCCGTGAGGAAGTGGCCAAAAAATTAGAAACTAATCAGTCAGCAGCTGATTCAAGAAAACAGATTCAGGCTTCCTGAAAATAGCGTACAATGCCTTGTTCAAAGGGGTAGATAAAAACTCCAGCGGTTCGGGCAATTCCCCATTCATACGACTGTGCCCCCTGCTTGAAAATAGCGGGCAGATAATAATTATTTAAATCAAGTAGTTACAATAATATTCTAATGTCAAAACACATTCAGGCAATCCGTGGAATGCATGATATTTTGCCGCAGCATACGCCTGTGTGGCAGTTCATGGAGGACAAGATCCGGGAAGTGGCCCGTGGTTACGGCTATCAGGAAATTCGTATGCCGGTGCTGGAAAAGACCGAGCTGTTCAAGCGTTCGATCGGTGAAGTAACCGATATCGTCGAAAAGGAAATGTATACGTTTGATGACCGAAATGGTGACAGCCTGACGTTGAGGCCTGAGGGTACCGCCGGGTGTGTACGGGCAGGAATTGAAAACGGCTTGTTATATAACCAGATCCAGAGATTCTGGTATGCGGGTGCAATGTTCCGCCATGAACGTCCACAAAAGGGTCGCTACAGGCAGTTCCACCAGATTGGTGTAGAGACCTTTGGGCTGCCAGGTGCAGAGATAGAAGCCGAGCTGATTTTTATGTGTGCCCGAATCTGGCAGGCGCTCGGGCTGAAGGATATAAGGCTGGAAATCAATACACTGGGTACCGCCGAAGAACGTATTAAATACAGGGACAAGCTGGTCGAGTATTTATCGGCTTACGAACAACAGCTGGATGAAGACAGTAAGCGCAGGTTGCACACCAATCCATTGCGTATTCTGGACAGCAAGAACCCGGAAATGCAATCGTTAATCGAGGCAGCACCGCACTTGACCGAATATCTTGGTGAAGAATCTACCGCGCATTTTGCACGACTTAAAGAATTGCTCAACGAGGCCGGCATACCTTTTCAGGTGAATACTCGGTTGGTCCGAGGG
>DAOWEP010000171.1 GCA_030638455.1 Gammaproteobacteria bacterium | reverse complement strand
CGAACGCCAAGGGCAAGTGATTCATTGAGCATAGGCCGCGCCCAGTCCTGCTCCAGGAGCTGCACACTGAATTTTCCTGTGCACGCATTTTGTAGCCTTTTCGTTAAGGAGGTCGGATCCAGCAACCATTCCAGCACTTCGGCCGGAACACTTCTATAGGAAATCCGGGTGTGTTTCTGCCAGCAAGGCTCTGACTTATGTTGCTTGCTATCCTTCTGTGAATAATCAGAATGTTTCAAAATCGAAAAGTAATACCTGTATTGTACGTTTGCTTGTTAATACCTATTTGTTAATAGCCAGCTAAACATCGCCATATTGTACATTATCCCCAATCCAGCGCTGTATTAATGGGTCAACATGGTCAGGATACTTCTCCAGCAACAGATCCGCTGAATCCCGAACGAATGGCAATAATTTCTGATCACGCATCAGGTCTGCAACACGCATCTGTAACAGGCCCGTTTGCCGGGTTCCCAGCATCTCACCGGGACCACGAATCTCCATGTCCTTGCGCGCAATTTCAAAACCATCATTTGTTTTGCGCATAATCGCCAGCCTTTCCTTTGCCAGCCTTGATAAAGGTGCATGATACATCAATACACAATTACTCTCAGCACAGCCACGGCCCACCCTGCCACGTAACTGATGCAACTGCGCAAGACCAAGCCGCTCTGCATTCTCAATAATCATCAGGCTCGCATTGGGCACATCTACGCCTACCTCAATGACCGTAGTGGCGACCAGCAAATCAATTTCGCCAAGTTTAAACCTCTTCATAATGGCTTCTTTCTCAGCCGATTTCATACGCCCATGTACCAGACCAACACTCAAATCTGGCAATGCTTCCTGCAACAGGACTTCTGTATCGGCTGCTGCCTGACACTGTAATACTTCGGATTCTTCAATTAGTGTACATACCCAGTAGGCCTGCTGGCCCTCACTACAGGCAGTGCGTACGCGCTGAACTACTTCTTCCCTTCGAGTATTCGGGATTACAACCGTCTTCACCGGTTTCCGTCCCGACGGCAGCTCGTCAATTACCGAAACATCCAGATCCGCATAAGCCGTCATTGCCAGGGTACGTGGTATGGGCGTTGCCGTCATAATTAACTGGTGAGAATGCTTTCCATCACGACTACCTTTTTCACGCAATGCCAAACGCTGATGTACGCCAAATCGATGCTGCTCATCAACAATAATGAATGCAAGATTGTTAAATTCCACCCCTTCCTGAAACAATGCATGAGTACCCACTACCAGATTAGCTGTACCACTTTTCATTCTTTCCAGAATCTCTGCGCGTGCCTTGCCCTTGTGCTTTCCTGACAGCCATTCAACCTTCATACCTAGCGGATCAAGCCATTGCTTCAGGTTATGAAAATGTTGCTCGGAAAGTAATTCCGTTGGCGCCATGAGTGCAACCTGATAACCACTTTCAATAACGGTCAGCGCAGAAAGCGCCGCGACTACCGTCTTACCGGATCCAACATCACCCTGCACAAGACGCATCATTGGATGTCCACACGCCAGATCCTGAAGTATTTCATCCACCACCCTGGATTGCGCGCCAGTAAGTTCAAACGGCAACTGCTCCAGAAATAACCGATTCAGCTTTCCATGCCCCGAGAATTTATATGCTGAATTGCTTCGCACCCTTTGTCGCAACTTTCGCAAACTCAATTGATGAGAAATTAATTCTTCAAAAACCAGCCTTTGCTGCGCCGGGTGAAAGCCCTGTTCAAGTCTTTCAACTGAAGTATCCGGTGGTGGACGATGCAGAAAAACCAATGCATCGGTCAGGGAAGGCAATGCCTGTGATGATGGGAATACTGACAAAACTTCATTATTTAACCATTCAGTTAAGCCGTAATTTCCTGTTTCAAGATATTCCAGAACCTGACCCGTAATATTCCGAAGCGTTAGCTGATGCACCCCTTCAGTCGTAGGGTAGATTGGCGTTAGTGAATCTTCGGCTGGTAGTGCTTCATCATCTTCAACACGCTGGTATTCTGGATGGATCATCTCCATGGTTACCTTTCCAGGCCGCACTTCTCCGTAACAACGTATTTTGATACCCCGGCCCAGTGCTGCCTGTTGCGCCTTACTGAAATGAAAAAACCGAAATGTAATAGAACCCGTTCCATCGCTAATCCTGCACAACAGTGTTCGTCGCCGACCAAAACTGATTTCTGTCAGATCAACTTCCCCCTCAATAACCGCCTGCGCCCCGGGTCGGAGACTCCCGATTGGCACTATGCGTGTACGATCCTGATAACGTAACGGCAAATGAAACAGGACATCCTGTAAGGTATATATGCCGAGCTTTGTTAGTTTTTCAGCTACACGAGGACCCACCCCCTTGAGTGAGGTAACGGAAATCTGATCCAGTGAACGGGCAGATTGCAGTCTTTTACTGGGAGCAGTGGGATTCATATAAGCCAATTGTACCCATTGAAGGCGGCTCACGCACATCATGAATATACCAATAGAAATGAACCAGGTTCACAACATTTTTTCCGGATTTATGCTATTTTCTGAAAAAATCAATAAACTCGCTTCCAGCAAACATATAAAAAAGGAACATAATAATGAACAAAAAGTCACTACTCTCCATGCTTTTCATTATTGGTCTTACTCAGGCACTTCCAGCACAGGCTGGCTGGAACCCGTTTGCCACTGAAAGCGCCAAGAAACAGAATATTAGGAACCCGGACGTTGCTGAGGCCATTACCAATTTCAAAAACAAAGACCCTAAAATGAAGGTATTTTTCAGTAAGGCGTATGGGTATGCGATTTTTCCTACCGTTGGCAAGGCTGGTATTGGCATAGGCGGTGCCTACGGTACAGGTGAAGTGTTTAAAAAAGGTAAATTAATCGGTACAACCTCTCTCACCCAGCTAACCATAGGATTTCAGCTTGGAGGACAGGCCTATAGTGAAATTATTTTCTTCAAGGACAAAAGAACCCTGGATCATTTCACCAGCGGCAATTTCGAATTTAACGCCCAGGCCTCAGCTGTAGCGGTAACGGCAGGTGCCTCTGCCGATGCTGATTATAATAATGGTGTTGCAATCTTTACCCTGGCCAAGGGTGGCCTGATGTATGAAGCATCCGTCGGTGGTCAGAAGTTTAGTTATGAGGCGATTGGTAGAAAAGTGCCGGTAGAGACTGCCAAATAGATTTAATTGGACACCTACCAAGCAGCGAGATCACGCATTGAGTTCCAGTCATCACACTTCTGCTATTAGCCAAAAGCAGCCTATCGCACGATTTCAACGGACTACCGCTCAATACTAAAAGCAGACATTCAAGTGTGAACTTCGATGTAACACTAATCATATAAAGTCCCATAGTTACAGAGAGGACTGACAAACCACCTCCAGCATACGATCAGCCTGACAGACTCGGGAGTCTTACAGCCATCGGGTAGCATGACACCTGACAATCTACTGATTAACATTGATTTACACCCTTATCAGCTGGTCTGCAATATCCTTGTGGAATTTATGTTATGATTCTGAAACATAAATGATAAATCGCAATAGGGAGAAGGATAATGGACGTAGTATGTAAGTTCTTTGCAGCAACATTTCTGGTTGCTGTTCTTTTTGCTTCGAGTGTTGCTAATGCAATATTAGAAGGCCGTAATCTGGATGGTAACACGTCAACCTTTGAGGCCTACTATGATACTGATACCAACCTGACCTGGTTGGCGGACGCAAATTTCGCACAAACAAGTGGCTACGATGCCGACGGTTTCATGACTTGGCAAGAGGCAATGGATTGGATAACCAATCTGAACATCAATGGCGTCACCGGCTGGCGATTGCCCACAACTATACAACCAGACCCGAGTTGTAGCCAGCAAGTTGGAGGTATCTTTGGTCCCTCGAGTCAGGGCAGTAACTGTATCGGTAGTGAAATGGGCAACTTATATTACAACTTGTTGGGTGGAGTGGCCGGAGTTTGGTTATCTGGTAATCACAACGCTAATTATGATTTGTTCAGCAATATCATGAGAGACGACTATTGGTCATCCACAGAATTTGCCCCCGATACCACAAGATCGTGGATGATGGACATGCTCAATGGATCACAACAACCTATCACTAAGGACTGGCATAATTTTGCGTGGGCAGTGCATGATGGTGAGATTTTCCCGAGCGGCAGTGCAAATGCGATCATACGGGGTAAAGTATGGTATGACAGTAATATCAATGGTATTCAGGAAATTGGAGAACCCCCTATTGCTGGTGAGAGATTATTTATTAGCGGGTCTGACTCTATAGAAACAATAACAGATGTTAATGGAGAATATGAATTCAATATAGTATTTCAGGGAAGTTATGAGATAGGTTTTCGAGACCTCCATCCTCAAACAGACAATATCACTCAGCAGGACCAGGGAGGCTCTGATGTACTTGATAGTGATATAGACCCAGTTACCAGAACATTATCACTCCCCTATATAAATAATAGTGATATTCTGCAAAATATCGATGCAGGAATATACTCGCTAGGACAAACGTCATTTCTTCCACTTGATGAAGGAAATACCTGGACCTATAACGTGAGTACTGGTGGTACAGATACACATACTGTTCTCCCTGGAACTTTTACTGTTGGCAGTAATCAGGCAACACGTGTTCGAGATTCAGAAGGTAATGATGAATTGTACGTCTATGGAAGCGTAACAACATTAATAGGGGAATATGCTGAGGATATTGAGCCTGGTATATCAAATTTACTTCTCGAATTTTCTCCAGGCATAACTATTATTGGAAACAGTATGGATATTGGTCAAACATCTGTATTAAGTGGTGCAGCTGACCTTAGTGGTACGGGTATAGCATCAGAAAGGTTTACATACACTGGATCAAAGTCTGTTATAGGCTATGAAACTGTGAATGTGCCTGCTGGATCATTTGCAACAGTTAAAATTGTTATCACTATGAATCTAACTGGAACAATCGATGGTATGCCATTTGATTCTACTGAGAGAATTACTAGTTGGCTTGCGGCAGATATTGGCGTTGTAAAGATTGAGGATGTAACTGATGGTGTTACTGAAACCCGAGAGTTGATTTCCTATTTTGATGATATAGACGGAGATGGTATTGTTAATGCGCAAGATCTTGATGACGATAACGACGGAGTGCCCGATACCCTAGATGCATTTCCATTAGATGCCAGTGAATCTTCAGATAGGGATGGTGATGGCGTGGGTGACAATGCAGATGCCTTTCCAAATGATCCACTTAGATCAGTTGATTTACCCATAGCCCTAGGTGGATCTGATGGTGGTGGAGGCGGAGGCGGTGGATGTAGCTTATCTCAGGGAAAAACTAGTGTTGACCCCACGTTGTTTTTTATCTGTTTCATTTTTTCTTTACTTTATAATGTCAGGAAGCGAAGAATAGCTTTATAAGATCTAGATGGCCTACTAGCCGCTGAACCAACACCAGCCTAGTTGATTGGTATGGCAAGGCGCAAGAAAGCATAACAACAATAAACTGCACCATTCACTGACCCCGCCACTGTGCGGGTTTTTTTGTGCTTTGTCGAATGTCCGCTTACGCTGCGGAGCAGACTAATTGCTGATTTTCCATGAAGGTCGGCTGTAGGGTGACTCCTGCTGTTCGGGTACAAGGTGCTAGAAAATTTGCACATTACTTCCGGAGTTAGCCAAGAGCAGACATTAGTAACGGTTCTCATCTTCCGAACTCAGATGATGTCCCTAGACATCATCACCTTTATTTTTTTAATGGTCGCTCCTGATCCTGTCAATTCAACCAACGAGATAAATCAACCCCACCGTCACGAATGCTACCGCCAGACTCTGCAGGCCGCTCCATAACCAAAATGTGCCTCCGACGCGACCGAGAAAGACACCAAGGAGAAAAACGATCACTAACGCCACAACCATCGCGGACAGAAGAGGTCCGAACACCAGCACCACACCACTGCGTGCGAGCCATAGTGGTATAATGATGATCAGGGCAATAAGCAGTGGTGCTATGCCGTTGACTAAGGCAACTAGCCAAGGAATCCATATCACCGCCCGAGCATGATGGCTCTCGTCTAGAGAGGTAACCATCGCCCCTTCGAGTTGCTCCAAGATACGACGTCGCTCCGCTGCCTCACTGATGTATGCGCTAGATATTCCGCTCATGCCGAGGGCTAGAGCTGCAGCAAGACAGGATGTAATCACAACCGCAAGATCAACAGAATCACTGACGTAGAAACCCATAATCAATCCAAGCATTGTCAAGGCGCCATCGTAGCCGTTGACGACAAAGTAGCGACGCATAATTTCCTCGGAGTGGGAGATCTCCAACAGGGTTCTGATCTGTTTTAACTCCATATCTGCCGCCAATTAGCTTCTGCATGCATTTGGGGAATCACTTACCGATGACAGAAACCTCATCGATACTGTGAAGTGAGGCCCCGCTTTCAGTAATCGCGCTACTAATGCGGTCAAAATCAAGCCTATCACCCTCGATCGTCACCTGTAGTGTCTCCGTCTGCTCATCCACTTCTAACACTCGGATATTAACTCTGTAGTCCTCCCCTAAAGAAGCAACAGCACGGGCAAATACAAGAGCATTAGGTTGGTGAGGTTTGAGCACATCGAGTACGAGTCGTTGGACACTAATCATCGAAATCACCTTAATTTTTGGAGACAAGATCAAATCTTAGTGTGACCTAGAACACAACGGTTAACAAGTCACCTTATGTGAATCTTTGAATGCCAACTTTAGTATGTTCTCTGCTCAGTAAGCCAAAATTATGAACGTCTGGATTAGACCCCAATCCGGACATTGAAAGATTAATCTTTGAATCACTGAAATCGATCAATACCAGAAATTTACTTGGGATAAGAACCATGATGCCTTACCTATTATTACTGTAAGATTTAGCAGTGATCAGGGTGAAAAGCGAAGCGATCTGCTGTTCAATAATCGTGGACTTTTTGGGAAATGGCTTTTATTCCTCCAATACTTTTATCTGCTATCATTATTACGGTTTTTCTGAATCATAAGGCTTTCAATGAAAGAATTCTTTGAATGGCGAAATGAGTGGTCTACGGGGATTGAAATCATAGACCGACAACACCGCCAGCTTGCAGTGATGCTTAATAAAATACATGGGCTATATCTTAATAATGGCGGACAGATAGACTCAGGGCAGCGATCAAATCAACTGCATAAACAGCTGAAGATATTCTATGAGAAGGTTAGGGAACACTTTAATGATGAGGAAGATTTAATGCTCAAGGCAAATTACCCAGGGTACACCGAACATGTACGTGATCATTTGATGCTGCTTGCGGAATTGAAACACTACATCAGACATATTGATGAGGAACTGGATAATATCAATATAGGTACTATGAACTCGTTAAAAACCTGGTTTATCGCACACATTATAGGTAGTGATAAGGAATTTGCTGACTTTCTTCAGGTACATTCTCAGGATTAAGTCACCTCGACACATTCTGTTGATACTTAAAGGAACTTAGTGTCCGCTTACGCTGCGTAGCTGCCGACCATGAGAAATACGTAAAGGTCTGCTGTAGGGTGTTTGCTGACTTACTGGTTCTAGTCCTGATACTACAACTTAGCCTATGAGCTGACCCCACAAATCATACTCATCACTTCTGGTCACCCTGACCTCAGCAAAATCACCCACGTTTAATCCTTCTGCATCCTCAATATAAACCAGGCCATCTATCTCTGGGGCATCCGCAGCACTACGTGCGATTGCACCTTGGTCGTCTACCTGATCAACCAGCACCTTAATAAATCTGCCCACCTTTTCTGCCAACTTCTCCTTGCTGATTTCTGCCTGTGTCTGCATAAACTGTTCAAGCCTTTGCTGCTGGATTTCTTCAGGCACATGACTTGATAATTCATTTGCCTTTGCGCCCTCTACTTGCGAGTAGGCAAATGCACGCACACGATCCAGCCTGGCTTCACGAATAAAGTCCAGTAACATATTAAAGTCACTCTCGGTTTCGCCAGGGAAGCCAACGATAAAGGTACTGCGCAGGGTAATATCCGGGCAGACCTCTCTCCAGCCTTCAATACGCCGTAATGCATTTTCTGCATTTGCAGGGCGCTTCATTGCCTTGAGTATTGTCGGGCTTGCGTGCTGCAATGGTATATCCAGGTAGGGAAGGATTTTTCCTTCTGCCATTAACGGAATAACTTCATCTACATGAGGATATGGGTAGACATAGTGCATGCGCACCCAAACACCTAACCCCGATAATGCAGCGGCCAGTTCTGTAAAACGTGTTTTGATCGGCCTGCCCTGCCAGAACCCGGTACGGTATTTAACATCCACCCCATAGGCACTGGTATCCTGTGACACCACCAGCAATTCTTTCACACCTGCCTGCACAAGATTTTCTGCCTCCTGCAATACATCTCCTACATTTCGGCTTACCAGATCACCCTGAAGTGATGGAATAATGCAAAATGTACATCGGTGGTTACAGCCTTCAGAAATTTTCAGGTATGCGTAATGCCTTGGGGTAAGTTTTATTCCGCCGGGAGGAATCAGACTTGTATAAGGATCATGCTCGGGCGGTAAATACTTATGTACTTCCTGCATCACCTCTTCCAGGGCATGTGGCCCGGTAACGGCAAGTACCTTCGGGTGTGTTTGTTGCACAATATTGCCCTTAGCACCCAAACAACCCGTAACAATCACCTTGCCATTTTCCGCAAGTGCTTCGCCTATCGCATCCAGCGACTCTTCAACTGCATCATCGATAAACCCGCAGGTATTAACAACCACCAGATTGGCGTCCGGATAATCCGGCACAATCTCATAACCCTCTGCACGTAACCGGGTGATGATCTGCTCGGAATCCACTAACGCCTTTGGACAGCCAAGACTGATAAATCCGATTTTATGGGGGGCACTAGACACTAGTAAAAATTATTATTGATATGCAACGCAAGACTTTTAACTATCTAACTCCATTACACCATCCATTTCAACCTGCGCATCTTTTGGTAACGCAGCCACTCCAATGGCGGCGCGTGCTGGATAGGGTTCCTGAAAATATTCAGCCATTACCTGGTTAACCAATGGGAAATGCGAAAGGTCTGTAAGAAAAACATTCAACTTAACGATATTTTCAATATTCCCGCCAGCCGCCTGCGCTACTGCATTCAGGTTATCAAACACGCGTTTGATTTGCGCTTCCATATCACCATCAACTAGCTCCATGGTCTCCGGAACTAACGGGATCTGCCCCGAAAGATATACAGTCTGGTTAACCTTTACCGCCTGCGAATAAGTACCAATCGCCTGGGGTGCTTTGTCAGTCTTAATGATTTCTTTAGTCACT
>DAOWEP010000179.1 GCA_030638455.1 Gammaproteobacteria bacterium | reverse complement strand
TCAGGTAGTACTTCGCTCGGCAGTTCCATGCAGGCAAAACCTTCAACGGCACAACCGGGAATTACCACTGTAGATTTTCGCCGAGGAACAAAAGGCGAGGGCCGTGTAATAGTATCGTTGTCCGACCCATCAACTGCTGTAGATATGCGTGAAGAAAGTGGTAATATTATTGTAGAATTTTTGAATACCAGCCTCCCCGAAAACCTTGAACGACGTCTGGATGTAATTGATTTTGCTACGCCCGTTAAAATCATTGACACCCTCAGCCATGGAAAAAATGTACGCATGGTCATTACGCCATTGGTCGAGGAATTTGAACACCTTGCCTATCAATCAGATAATATTTACACGATTGAATTCAAGCCCGTAAGCAAGGCTGAACAGGAAAAGCTAAAGAGAAACAAATTCGGCTTTTCTGGTGAGAAACTATCACTGAATTTTCAGAACATTGAGGTAAGGGCCGTACTACAACTATTGGCTGACTTCACCGGCATGAATGTAGTGGTTAGTGATACGGTGACCGGTAGCCTGACACTACGCCTGAAGAGTGTACCCTGGGACCAGGCGCTGGACATCATCCTGAAAACCAAAGGTCTGGCCATGCGCAAGAATGGTAACGTGGTTCTGGTTGCACCAAGCGAAGAAATCGCAGCCCGGGAAAAACTGGAACTGGAAGCACTAAGGCAACTGGATGAGCTTGCTCCTTTACGCACCGAGTGGTTCCAGATTAATTATGCCAATGCAAAGGATCTGGTTACCTTGTTTAAAGGCTCGGAGAAAACCCTGCTTTCTACGCGAGGAAAGGTAGTTGTGGATGAACGAACCAACACATTGATGATTCAGGACGTAGCGACCAATCTGGATGAAATCCGTAAACTGATTTCACATCTGGATATCCCGGTTCGTCAGGTCCTGATTGAGTCAAGGATCGTAATTGCGAATGATGACTTTGCCAAAGATCTTGGCGTAAAATTCGGGCTGGGTAAGCGAACAGCTTATAATACTAATGATTCTTCTGGTGGAGGTACCTTAACCATCGGCGGTACCGCAGAAGATGACCTGGCTACTACAACACCTATAGGTTTTGATACTGGTGGACTGATCGTAGATTTTGGTGCGGTTCCCTCAGGAGGGAATGCAGCAAAAATAGCAATGTCTGTGGGAAGGATTGGCGCACACCTGCTTGACCTGGAACTTTCAGCACTACAGGCAGAAGGTAACGGCGAGATAATTTCCAGTCCAAGGGTAATTACGGCCAACCAGAAGACAGCCACCATCAAGCAAGGTGTTGAGATCCCGTATCAGGAAGCATCTTCCAGTGGCGCTACTACCGTATCCTTCAAGGAAGCGGTGCTAAGCCTGGAAGTAACCCCGCAGATTACCCCGGATAACCGCATTATTATGGATCTCAAGATCAACAAGGATAGCCCGGACTTCACTCGTTCAGTAGGGGGCGTACCACCTGTAGACACGCGTGAGATAATAACCCAGGTGCTTGTGAAGAATGGGGACACGGTGGTACTGGGTGGCGTGTATGAGCAAGAAAGAACCCATCGTTCAAACAAGGTACCTTTCTTTGGCGACCTGCCATTGCTGGGCTTTCTGTTTAGAGATAAAGCCGATCTCGACAATAAATCAGAGTTGTTAATTTTTGTTACTCCCAAGATCCTGAAGGACGAGATGAACGCAGGTCTGTAACTCACATCTATCTCCCCAACAAAAAACTGCGGTTAACGAAGGTTACCGCAGTTTTTTATCTCTGCTGCTAGTTGGCAGGAAATACTTGATTTACATGCTCCAACCTCGCTACTCTTCAACCCATGAAAAGTAATGAAAATATCTTTCTGGTCGGGCCTATGGGGGCCGGAAAATCTACTATCGGCAAGCGTTTGGCACAACTCCTGACAATGGACCTCCATGATAGTGACCGTGAAATCGAGCAGCGTACCGGTGCCGATATTTCCCTTATTTTTGAACTGGAAGGGGAAAAGGGCTTTCGTGCACGGGAAAGTTCAATGATTGATGAGTTGACCCGAAAAAAAAATATAGTCCTGGCTACCGGCGGCGGGGTTGTTATGCGGCCAGAAAACAGGGAATTACTGTCTTCCCGCGGCAAGGTGATCTACCTGCAAACCAGCGTAGAACAGCAGCTACAAAGAACCTGTTATGACCATAAGCGTCCACTGCTACAAACGGAAGACCCTGAAACAAGGCTGAAAGAGCTAATGGAGGTTCGTGACCCACTTTACCGGGAAACTGCAAATATAACCGTTAATACAGATGGCCGGAGTGTGAATACGGTAGCCCATGAAATCATCAAGCAGCTTGGCATCAAGCCTCCTAAAACTGACAATAAAGAATGAGCTAAATAATATAGGTCTATCCCCTGCCCCTGATGAAAAAAACCGTATAAAATAGTATGCATGAAAACATTAACTGTAGATCTTGGTGCAAGAAGCTATCCGATATATATTGGCAGGCAATTACTGGCCAACCCTGATTTATTATTACCACACATCCACGGCCACCAGGTAATGGTGGTAACCAACGAAACCATAGCCCCGCTCTACCTTAACAAAGTACAGCAACATCTCGGTAACCTGGAACATAAATCAGTAATTCTTCCAGATGGCGAGCAATATAAAACCCTTGATACGGTTAACCAGATATTCGACTCATTGCTGACGAACCGCTTTAACCGAAATGCAACCCTGATCGCGCTTGGTGGTGGTGTCATAGGTGATATTACGGGTTTTGCTGCTGCTGCTTACCAACGGGGCATACACTTTATCCAGATTCCGACTACCCTGCTGGCCCAGGTTGATTCTTCAGTTGGTGGAAAAACCGGGGTAAACCATAAGCTGGGAAAAAATATGATAGGCGCATTCCATCAGCCAGATTGTGTTATTGCTGATACGGATACATTGAATACACTGGATGATCGCCAACTAAGTGCCGGGATTGCGGAAGTGATCAAGTACGGACTCATAAGCGACCCTGAGTTCCTTACCTGGCTTGAATCAAAAATTCCAGATCTTCTGTCACGTGACCCCGAGACTCTTGCATACGCCATAGAAACATCATGTATGAACAAAGCATCGGTTGTCGCGGCAGATGAAAGAGAAAGCGGACAGCGTGCATTATTAAATCTGGGGCATACATTTGGACACGCCATAGAAACAGGAATCGGCTATGGAAACTGGCTACACGGAGAAGCAGTCGCTGTCGGCATGTATATGGCTGCAAACCTGTCTGAACGATTACACTGGATTTCCCGTGATGACGTGCTTCGTATAGAAAAAATACTCAAGCTCGCAAGCCTGCCCGTATTTCCACCAGAAGAAATGGATAACGATAAATTCCTGAACCTCATGGCAGTGGATAAAAAAGTCGTCAATAAGCGATTACGACTGGTACTACTTAAAGAGCTGGGCAAGGCAATAGTAACGGAAGATTTTGAACGGTCCGTGCTAGAAACGATGCTTTCAGAGATAAAAAGGGAACCCCTGAAAGATCAATGTGCATGATATTCTGAAAAACTAATCGAATGGAAAACCTTGCCCCATATGCTGCTACAGACCAAAGCTCAAAAGGACGTGTGTATCAGGAAGCTTCTCCGCAATACCGTAGCGAATACCAGCGCGATCGCGATAGAATCATACATTCTGCGGCTTTTCGCAGGCTTGAATATAAAACCCAGGTATTTGTAAACCATGAGGGTGATCTGTACCGCACCCGCCTTACTCATTCAATAGAAGTTGCGCAAATTGCTCGCTCAATAGCAAGGGCATTACAATTAAACGAAGACCTGACTGAAGCAATCGCCCTGGCACATGATCTTGGCCATACACCTTTTGGGCATGCCGGACAGGATAAGTTGAATGATTGCATGCACAAATATGGTGGCTTTGAACATAACCTTCAATCACTTCGTGTTGTCGACAAGCTTGAAGAACGCTATGCCGAATTTCCAGGGCTAAACCTCACCTTTGAGAGTAGAGAAGGAATACTTAAACACTGCTCAGTAAAAAAAGCGCCGGCACTTAATGAAGTAGGAACCCGTTTTCTAAACAAGACACAACCCAGTCTCGAAGCTCAATTAACCAACCTGGCTGATGAAATTGCCTACAATAGCCATGATGTTGATGATGGACTGAGATCAGGATTAATCACTATTGAACAACTTTCTGAAATTACTCTATTCAGACGCCCTTACGAAGAAGTAAAAAAGGCATACCCCGGTCTAAATGAAAGACGAACCATTCATGAAGTAGTGCGACGCATGATCAACCATCAGGTAGTAGACCTGATTGATATCAGCAAAGGTTTGCTCCAGGAACATAAACCAGAGAACATCGAAGATGTACGCAATATCGGACAGACCCTGATCAGGTTTAGCCCGACAATGAAGGAAGATAACCAGTCCCTGAAAAGTTTTCTCAGACAAAACCTGTATCGTCATCCACAAGTAATCAGCATGACCACAAAGGCTCATACTATTATTCAGGATTTATTTAACTGGTTTATGGAGAACCCTGAGCTGATATCGTCCCAGGAAATACAAAAGGAAAATGCCAGTGATCTTACAGACAGCATTGGTACAACACGAATCATAGCTGATTATATTGCCGGTATGACTGACCGCTACGCTATAGCAGAGCACCAGAAAATTAGTGCCGCTGAAACCCTGGCCTGATTTCCAATTATATGAAAATAATACTATTATTAATACTGAAACTCTTTGGGGGCTAGTTATATCTTTAGGTTAATTTAGGTTCAACCATGCGCATATATATGCAAATCCGACCCCCAGAAAACAAACCACCTCGATTTTATCAGTTACAGCTACAGGAAGATTTACTGGATGGCTGGACGCTAATAAAAGAATCAGGCTATCAGGGATCATCTGGGAAAATCACAAGTGAGCATCACAATACCTATGATGAAGCTGTCAATGCCATGGTCAAGGCGCGGGATCTGCAAATAGGGCGTGGTTATAGAATTGTTTATTCTGAAGGCACTTCTAACCCGTAAAGACAGCAAGCTATACTTTACATAAATGACAGGCGGTGAAATATACTATACTGCAATAGTTAATCGGATCTGAAAAATGACCAGCGCAAATTATAGTGAACACAAACAGCATGATCAGACACTGATTCCTTACGTGGGAAGACTGCATCTCGATCAGGCACCCTTCACCGCCGATGCCAGCGGGCCGTTTTTTTATAGTGACCCCGAGATAAAACAGAACCTCAACCTTCTCCGACACCTTACTCAATCCAGTAACCTTATACCTGTAGTGCTCAGCCCCAAGGACGGGGGTAAATCAAGTCTGCTACAGGCATTTATTGAGGAATCAGACAACAATAGCAAGATATGCAAAATTGATGCTAATCATTCCAACGATAAATCTTATATTTTAAAAGAAATTGCAAAATGCTTTGACATAGACAGTGATATAAATGAGCCAGACTTACTTCATTTACTGCACAAAAAGGCAGCGGCTCTTTATCAAGATAGCAAATATCCGGTAATTGCTATTGAGAATGCTCAGCACTTACAGGATGACGCCTGCAAGCTACTACTGTCACTACAGCAAGGTCTGGAAGATAAAATCAATACCTGGCATGTTCTTTTCTTTGCAGATTGCATTAGTGGAGAACCCCCTAAATTATATAATATTGACCTCTCCCGATACCCTCAGTTGCACATTCTATTACTTGAACCATATACACTGGAACAAACTAAAAGCTATATTCTTCATCGCCTGGCAGCAGCAGGCCACATTGGTGATTTCCCACTAACAAATGACACCATTAATTACATTCATCTTAATTCAAATGGTCTACCGGGAAAAATAAATGAACTTGCGCACAGCGCCCTTTTAAAGTTATCCACACAGAATCTGGATTCCTATCCGGGCCTGAAGCCTGGCATTCAATCTGATCCGAAAAATAACTACCTGTCCTTTAGGAACTTATTTTTTGGGTTTCTAATTGCTCTGACCTCAGGAACCGTTCTATACATGCAGGAAGATATTAATGCTCTTTTTAGTCTAAACGATCAACGCCAGGAATTGGCGGCAGTGAAAAACAATATCGGCAATAAACCTATAACAAAAGATAATAAAAAAGAATTAGCCACTAAGGACGCCTCAGGATCGACTTCAAATAATCCAGATGCCCAGGAAAATAATGATCATCCCCCAAAAAATGACAGTAAACCAACAGGCCCGATGATTTTATCTGCACCTGATCCTTCTGAAAGCAAACTGACTGGCCATCACGAAACAACAACAAACAGGCAAATAGATACAACAAATCAGGAGGTAAAACAAATAAAAACAGGGTCTGTAATAGATCCTGTGTCGGCACAAGAATCACCAGTATCGGAAACTTCCTCTTACTTAAAAGTGCAGGCATTGTTACCCGACACAGTACATCGGGAAGACTGGTTACTTAAACAACAAGGTAAATATACAGTACGATTATTGGGAACCCTCAAGGAAAAGATCATAACAACCTACATTAATGAAAACATTGCAGGGAAAAAGTTTGCCCATGAAATCAGTTACTATCTAACAGAAAAACAGGGTAAATATAAACACTCGCTGTTATATGGGGTTTTCCCTACCTACATCCAGGCCAAAGGAGCCATTAAAAACCTCCCAGGAAACCTAAAAATGAACAGTCCATGGCCTGTCAAGCTGGATGACATCAAGAAAAGCATTACCATCTATAGCGAATCAAAACTGGTTGATATTAAAAAACCAGCCTTTAAGGCTGTGCCAGCAAATAAGCAGCCTAAAATCGCGGCAACCAAAGCCACAAATGGCGCTAATATTTCCAGCAAAAATGAAACAGAAGCGCTCCTGCAAGACAAGGACTCAGATTCCTATACCGTGCAATTACTCAGTACAAGCAGCAAAAAGCCGTTACTAAGCTATATGCAAAAATATAACCTT
>DAOWEP010000189.1 GCA_030638455.1 Gammaproteobacteria bacterium | reverse complement strand
TCATACTGCAAGGCAGTTCCAACGGGCCATCATTATGCCAAACCTTAAACCGCCGGTGACTACCGCTGTCCAGGCATTGGCCTACCGGGAACAGATACTGGCTGCCTTACCAACAGGTTCAGATTTCACTCCTTTAATGACCCTGTATTTAACGGACCAGACATCTCCCGATGAAATCGCTCGTGCCAAGCTGTCTGGCCACGTAGTTGCTGCCAAGCTTTATCCAGCGGGTGCTACTACACACTCAGATGCCGGAGTAACTCAGCTAAAAAATATTTATCCTGCACTTCATACCATGGCAGAAGCAAAGATGCCATTACTGGTACACGGAGAAGTGACAAATCCGGAGGTGGATGTCTTTGACAGGGAAACGGTATTTATAGACCAGCAACTAAGCCCATTAATAAATGATATACCAGAATTGAAAATAGTTTTTGAACACATCACTACAAAAGAGGCCGTTGATTTTGTAAGCTCTGCAAGCAGTAACATTGCCGCAACCATTACACCCCATCATTTATTGATGAATCGTAATTCAATTTTCCAGGGCGGCATTCGGCCACACCACTACTGCCTGCCTGTGTTAAAAAGAGAAACACACAGACAAGCTTTGATAAAAGCAGCCACAAGCGGAAATCCAAAATTTTTCCTTGGCACGGACAGCGCACCCCATACAAAATCATCCAAGGAATCCTCCTGTGGATGTGCAGGGATATATAGTGCACATGCGGCATTAGAACTCTATGCAGAGGCCTTTGACAACGAAAATGCGCTGAATAAACTGGAGGCCTTTGCAAGTTTCTATGGGCCAGACTTTTATAATCTATCCAGAAATACAGACAAAATAACACTGAAGAAAAATAGTTGGTCGGTGCCTGAAAGCTATAACCTGGGTAACGATACTCTTATTCCATTACGGGCAGGTGAAGAAATCCACTGGCAATTAAGCTATTAAGCACTATTCTCCTATTCTATCCATGCACCCCATTAATGCAGAGTAACCACCAACACCAAATAATAGATTGATAAAATCGCATTCGATTACCTGTCATGTATTATCAGAAACCAATAAACAGTAACTATATTAATTCTGCATAAATTGCATAAAGTGATAGAATAATTGTTACATCGTCATCCATAACTGTATTCGCTATTCAACCTAAATGAGTCAAGAAAATCCTAACACCATGATGGCAAGACGTTTTCGATCATACCTCCCGGTAGTGGTTGACGTGGAAACCGCCGGATTTAACCCAAAAACCGATGCGTTACTGGAGATTGCAGCTATTATTCCAAAATTTAACCGGGATAATCGGCTGGAAATAGAAGAAACCCATAGTGCACATATCAAGCCTTTTGAAGGTGCCAACCTGGAACCAGAGGCACTGGCCTTTACGGGCATCGACCCTTACCATCCTTTTCGTATTGCTCGGCCAGAAAAAGAGGCGCTACAGGATATCTTCCGTGGTATTCGCCATGCGATAAAGAAAAATAATTGCACCCGGGCAATTCTGGTCGGTCATAATGCGGCTTTCGACCTCAGCTTTGTAAATGCAGCTGTAGAAAGAACGGAAATCAAGCGCAACCCATTCCATCCTTTCAGCACATTCGATACAGTAACGCTATGCGGGCTGGCATATGGACAAACAGTACTGGCCAAATCTGCAAAAATAGCCGGGCTCTCATGGGACACTGATGCAGCACATTCCGCACTCTATGATGCCGAGAAAACAGCCGAAATATTCTGTTCAATAGTAAATGACTGGGACCAGTGGAAATCTCCTATCGCATAAATACTGGCCTGAATAGATTTATGGGCTATTATTTAAACAGGATGAGCGCTTTACACGAATTGGACTTTCTTTCGAGACAAGGCAAAAATCAGCGAAAAAGCACAGTTTCGGGCAGGGATATCCTTATAACGCGAAGCCCAAGGAAGGGCGAGAGCGTATTACACACAGTTTGTCGTTTCTTGACCCCGCATTTCTCGGCGCCCTTTGGGTATGAGCTAATTTTTCTCGGTACCCCTTGTGGGTGAACGCCGTATTGGGAGAAAAGACTTTCGTGTAAAGCACTCAGGATATTAATCCAATCAAAAGGAGAACACCTTGGACAAAAATAATTTTTCCCTGATTATTGTGGATCACATGCAATCAGGAAATACGATGGTCAAGGCTGCGCTTGAAGAAAACGGCTATGATGATATTCGGGTTACTACCAACGCTCAGCAGGCCCTGGAAACCCTGAATGAACGCCATGCCGATATTGTGCTGGCAGACAGCATAATGCCTGGAATGGACGGCCTTGAACTAACAGATCAAATCAGGCAACAGGATGAAAGCCTAAACCGTTACACATCTGTAATCCTTTTCAGTGAAAATGCAGGAGTCGATCCACTGGTGGAGGCATTTGAAAGAGGCGCAGATGATTATTTTACGAAATTGCCTGAGCCTCGTGAGCTGGCATCGCGCGTATATGCTGCTGGCCGAATTTCTGCCCTTCAAAACAACTTGTTTCAAACAGGCGCCAAACTCTCCAGACATAACAAAGAGCTGAAAGAACTCTCATATACTGACCCACTAACCGGTCTTGGCAATCTCCGTTATTTCCAAAATCACCTGGGGGCATCACTGGATGAAACTACCCACCGTGGAGGTGCTACATGCTGCGCTGTCATAGATATTGACCACTTCAAAAAAATTAATGACACCCATAGTCATTCAGTTGGTAATGAAATTCTGGTCAGTTTTTCGAAACGCTTACGAAGCGCCATACGACCCACCGATATTATTGCGCGTATTGGGGGCAATGAATTTGCCATAATAATGCACTACACGGACCAGGATAAACTCAAACATGCAATTTTCAAACGTATTCAAATGAGTATCACCACGCAAGCCATCCATACATCAGCGGGAGAAATTCCTGTAACTGCATCTATGGGCATTTGCAGTCGATCTAACAATGAGGTACCAATGAAAGTGGATATGATACTAAAATGCGCAGACCAGAAACTCTCGAAGGCAAAAAGCAAGGGCGAGAATCAGGTGATTTACTAAACCATAAACCCATTCCACACCATACTAATACAATACACCAACAGGCCTTTAGCCTGCCCTCCAAATGAATAATGAAATACACGTTTGGGATGTACTTGTCCGAACACTACACTGGACACTGGTAGTTACTTTTTCTATTGCCTATCTTACTGAAGACAGCCTGATGACACTGCATGTGTATTCAGGTTATGCCGTGCTGATAATTGTATTAATACGTACAGCATGGGGGTTGATTGGTACACGCTATGCCCGCTTTAGTGATTTTTTATATTCACCTACAGCCATCATCTCTTACCTGAAAGACCTTGCCAGCCTGCACGCAAAACGCTATATCGGTCATAACCCTGCGGGCGGAGCCATGATTATATTGTTACTTCTCTTTCTGATATTAACCGGTATCTCAGGAGTTGCCGTATATGCTACGGAGGAAAATGCAGGCCCACTTGCTGATTCATTGTACGGAATCAGTCATTTCTGGGAGGAAGTCATTGAGGAACTACACGAACTTCTGGCTAACTTCACACTGCTATTGATACTGATACATATTGCTGGTGTACTCTATGGAAGCTTGCTACATAAAGAAAACCTGATACGTTCGATGTTTACCGGCCGTAAACGACCTTAGCAATTGATGTAAAAAAACCCCTACATGAGGGGCTTTTTTACAAACTTTCTTTACTGGCTTTCCTTAATAACTTTAGGCATCAACGCTTTTTGCACTGACCGCCTCCTGCGTCATTTTCTGTAATTCACCTCTTTCGTGAAGCTCCAGGGTAATATCACAACCACCAATCAGTTCCCCATTAATGTACAATTGAGGAAAGGTAGGCCAGTTCGCAAATTGCGGAAGATCTCCAAAAATTTCCGGGTCTGCCAATACATTTACAAAGGCAAACTCTACGCCACAAGACTGTAGTGCCTGCGCTGTGCGACTGGAAAAACCACACTGTGGTAACTGCGGCGTACCCTTCATGTATAAAATAATGGGGTTTTCTTCCACCTGCTTTTTGATTCTTTCAAGAGCGCTCATATTATTCCTCAATTTTAACCGTTTTCACAAACTGGTCAGACATAATATTTAACCGACCATTTATTTATCACCAGACATCATTCTGTTCTTTAATAGATGTCCTTGCTTGTATATTCAACTAGCCCACACTATCGTCGCTCATCGTAGATTCTACTTAGTAACCCATACTGATTAAAGTGAGCGTTCATAAGGGCTTTCAACCACGTAACTGGATATATATGGGCAATAAAACCGTTTTCAAGTCTGCGTAAGCTACTTATTTATAACCCTATTTTAATACAGAAAAGTTTAATCTACATTGAGTTGCAGCCAATATTCAAGCAAGGCCATGTGCCATAACTTACTACCCTGAATTCGAGTCAGGTATTGCTCCGGCGCCTGAAGAAGCTTATCGATATAGGCTCGCTGATAAAGCCCCCGTGTCCGACATTTATCTGAATTCAAAACATCCTGCATAAATTCAAGAAATTCACCGCGCACATACTTTAATGCAGGCATCGGAAAATAACCCTTGGGACGGTCGATCACCTCATCTGGCAATAATCCGCGGGCGATGGACTTGAGTGGATGCTTGCCCTGGCTTTTTAGCTTTAACTCTGGAGGCATTTGCGCGGCAAGCTCCACCAGTTCGTGATCCAGAAAAGGTACTCTCGCCTCAAGACCCCAGGCCATGGTCATGTTATCTACCCTTTTAACCGGGTCATCGACTATTAATGTAGTGGTATCCATGCGTAGTACCTGATCAAGAAATTCATCAGCACCGGGCAAGCCCAGCAATGAATCAACCAGCTCTGCCGTATAGTCATCACCATGATAGTCCGGGTGAATCATTTCCAGGAACTCATCATGGTCACGATCAAAATAATGTTTTCTGAACCTCTCCAGTGGGCTACCCGTCTCTGCCTGCATTCGTGGATACCAGAAATACCCACCGAACACTTCATCTGCCCCCTGCCCACTCTGCACCACCTTTACGTGTTGAGAGACCTGCTCGGCCAAAAGATAAAACGCGACTGCATCCTGCCCAACCATTGGTTCTGCCATGGCACGAACTGCATCCGGCAACCTCGGTAACACTTCTGAATTCGGGATATGGAATTTGTGATGTCGGGTACCGTAATGCCTGGCAACCTGGTCAGAATAATAAAATTCATTACCCGCTTCTTCAGGACTGTCTTCAAACCCTACAGAAAATGTCAGTAGATCCTCAACACCTGCCTCGGCCAGCAATGCAACCAGCAAGCTGGAATCCAGACCACCCGACAACAACACACCCACCGATACATCCGCAATAGTTTTGCGTCTCTCTACTGCTGTTCGCAAACTGTCATGAATAGCCTCTATCCATTCGAATTCACTTAATGTTTTTTTTGGCCGACATGCCTGCAATTGCCAGTACGTTTTGTGTTGCAACTGGCCTTTTCGCTCCCCCTTCGCATCAATCTCCATACATGTACCCGGAGCAAGTTTTCGCACCCCGTTTAGAATAGTCCTGGGTGCAGGCACAACCGCGTGCAAGGTGAACTGATTATGTAAGGCAACTTTATCAATAGAGGTATCTATTCCACCTGCTGCAAGCAATGCCTGGGTATTGGATGCAAACAATAAGCGTTGCCCGGTAAGACTGTAATATAGCGGCTTGATTCCAAAACGGTCGCGGGCCAGAAACAAACGCTGTGCATGAATATCCCAAATGGAAAAGGCAAACATTCCATGCAAACGCTCTACGCACGCCGCACCCCATTCTGCATAGGCCTTTAAGATAACCTCGCTATCACCATCGGAAAAGAAAGTATACCCTTTATCCTGCAGCTGTTTGCGTAACCCCGGATAGTTATAGATGGTGCCATTGAACACCAGCACCAGACCAAGCTCTGTATCTACCAGCGGCTGATTGGAACGTTCGGAAAGGTCTATAATTGCCAGCCTGCGATGGCCGAATACCAAAGGCCCGTCAGAATAATTACCTTCATGGTCTGGCCCCCGTGGCGCCAGTTGTTCCATCATCCGCCTGATATCTGACAAATCAGGAGCGGTTAGATCAAAGCGAAGTTCTCCACAAATTCCACACATTATCCTGCGTCCAGTTCTAAAAAGAATTAATCATCTGACGTAAAGCGATGACTTTACTTTTTTTACGCCTGCAATACTGCTAGCAACAGAGATTGCCCGCGATTCGATTTTCCTACTGGAAACACTCCCTTTTAACGTTACCACACCACCATAAGTAGAAACCCGAATATCAACCGCCGGGATATTTTTATCTTTTACAAATGCGCGGTTAATTTTATTCGTGATACTGGCATCACTTCTACTCTGCTCAGAAGTCCTGGAATCATTACTGCTACTGTTGCCACCCGTACCGACCACAAGTGATGCACAACCTGCACCCAATAACACAATAGCCAGAAAAAGCTGGTTACCTATATATTTCTTCATTCTCGTACCCCGATACATAGTGATAAATCATAATAACAAAATAGTTTCGCTCAGACAGGCTTGCCAAAGCCCCCTCCTAGCCGGAGTTTCTATTGTAAGCTTATCTCCTGCCTGCAATACCAGGGCTTACCTTGCCCGGCAACTATTCATTATTCAGAAAATTCACACTTCTTTTGTATGGAAAGTCTATCGGGCTTAAACTTGGGGTATCAGCTGGATCTGGACACAGTCTTATTGCAATATCCACCAATGGCCGTATAATTTGCTTCCTAAGATATGGCCGACAAAATCAGTATGTTATTAATTATTTAATATAATCAACAAGTTAGATGTAGAGGGAAATTCAATGAATCCATTAAAATCAGTCTCTGGAACTATAATTGCAGGTTTTGTACTTGCTATCGTAATACTGGTCGCGGTACTGGAGCCATCCAATATCAACGCATTGAATATGGAAGTATGGATACATGTGTTGGCCGGCGTAGTCTGGATCGGACTGCTTTATTATTTTAATTTTGTGCAGGTTCCTGGTGTAGGGCAGGCGCTGGCTGAAGCCAGTAACGGTGGCCCTGGCCCAGCAGCTATCAACAAATACATAGCCCCAAAAGCATTATTGTGGTTTCGCTGGGGTGCACTGGTTACCTGGCTGTCAGGTGTTGGCGCGCTTGAAAATCTCGCTGGTGGAGGGACATTAAAGGCATTTATGCTGAGTGATGGCATGGTCACCATCGGTATTGGTGCATGGCTGGGAACTATTATGCTATTTAACGTTTGGGTTCTGATCTGGCCCAATCAGAAGAAAATTCTCGGTATTGTAGAAGCTAGTGCAGAAGAAATAGCCAAAGGCAAGGTTGTAGCCCTGATGGCCTCTCGCACAAACACCCTGTTATCTATCCCTATGCTGCTCTGCATGACCGGTTACGGTCATGGTCTCGCCGTTTAGCGGATCAGCATCGGCCTTTCAGATAAACCCGGCCAACTGGCCGGGTTTATCTTTTCTCCAGCAGGTATTTCCGCCTGAAAACACCACAAAAATCTTGCCTGTCATGTAGTTAGCTTATAAACTCATACTGATCTACTGGAAATAACAGTTATTGAAAATGGCAGTCTCGCCAAGGGACTGCCATTTGTTTTTCGGCACACTTTAATTTCCATGCCCTGTTTTTTAACTAAGCAGGTTTTTAACAGAACAGTTTATTAACCAAACAAGTTTTGACTTAACACGATTAACAAAATGTCTGATTCACTAATGGCCACATATACTCGCTTACCTGTTACCTTTGAACGCGGCAAAGGCACCCAGTTATGGGACACTCAAGGTAAACAATATCTCGATGCCATCGGCGGTATAGCCGTCTGCGGCCTGGGACACGCGCATCCTCAAGTAAGCCGCGCAATATGTGAACAGGCTGAGACCCTGATACACACCTCAAATCTATACAACATTAAACGCCAGCAAGAGTTGGGTGACAAGCTGTGCGCACTCAGTGGCATGGAAAAGGTTTTTTTCGGCAACTCAGGTGCAGAAGCGAATGAGGCCGCCATCAAGATTGCAAGAATGGTTGGCCATACACAGAACATACAAACGCCTGAGACCATCGTTATGGAAAACAGTTTTCATGGCCGCACCATGGCAACCCTTAGTGCTACAGGAAATCGTAAAATACAGGCCGGTTTTGAACCGCTGGTTCAGGGATTTTTACGGGCACCATTTAACGACCTTGAGGCCTTGCAGACAATCGCCAACAATTCTCCAAATGTTGTTGCCATTATGGTTGAGCCTATACAAGGCGAAGGCGGCATCCAGATTCCTGATGAACAATATCTAAATGGCATTCGTGATCTTTGTGATAAAAACAACTGGCTAATGATGCTGGACGAGATTCAAACCGGTATGTGCCGTACTGGAAAATGGTTTGCCTTCCAGCACAACAATATCAGGCCTGATGTAATGACCCTTGCCAAAAGCCTTGGTAATGGCATGCCGATTGGTGCATGCCTTGCAAGTGGCAAGGCCGCTGAAGTATTACAGCCTGGTACACATGGTTCAACCTATGGCGGTAACCCACTGGCGTGTAATACTGCCCTGACAGTCACGAATATTATGGAAACAGATGAGCTGGCACAACGAGCAACAACTCTGGGCACAAAAATGCTCAATGATTTCCATGCTTCATTAGAAGGCATAAAAGGGGTAACTGAAATCCGTGGAAAAGGCCTGATGATCGGCATTGAACTCGATCGGCCTTGCGGTGAACTGGTAAACAAGGGGCTTGAAGCCGGAATATTAATAAACGTAACAGCGGCCAGTGTAATCAGGCTGTTACCACCCCTGATAACCAGTGATGATGAGGCGAATCAAATCGTCAGCATAACCAGTAAATTGATTACAAATTTTCTTGCCCAGTGATTCAGGATAAGATTGTTTTACAGCTACTGCTAGTAATTGATTTGCTATTTGTAAGAGACATAACATGAAACACAAGAACTTTCTGACATTACTTGATATATCCTCGCAGGATTTGAACAACTTGATCAAACGTGCGATCGAACTCAAGGCAATGCAACAAAACCGTGAGATTTATGAGCCCCTGAAAAATCGTGTATTGGGCATGGTGTTTGAAAAATCTTCCACACGTACTCGTGTATCCTTTGAAACTGCAATGGCCCAGTTCGGTGGTCATGCGATTTTTCTGTCGCCACGTGACACCCAGCTTGGACGTGGCGAACCCATTGAGGATAGCGCTAGAGTGCTGTCCCGTATGGTTGACGCGATCATGATACGCACATTTGAGCATGAGAAACTTGAACTTTTTTCAAATTATTCGAACGTGCCCGTAATTAATGCGCTGACAGATATGTATCACCCTTGCCAACTATTGGCAGATATTCAGACCTTTACAGAACATCGGGGCAGCATCCAGGGCAAAACC
>DAOWEP010000021.1 GCA_030638455.1 Gammaproteobacteria bacterium | reverse complement strand
GACTGCTGAATTATCTGACCGAGGAAGACAATTGTCTGGCATGCCATAATGGTAATGTAGTCGCAAAAGATATTGAATCTGAATTACTCAAGACATACGTCCACCCGGTTCAGAATTACACTGGTGTGCATGATGCGGCGGAGGACTACAGTACATCAGTCAGCACACATGTTGAATGTGCCGATTGCCACAACCCTCACCGCGTTGACGGTAGCGTGGCAACTGCACCGGCTGTGTCCGGTGCCCTGCGCGGGGTCAAGGGAATTAGTGCTGAAGGAATTAATGTTGAACCCGCTTACAACCTGTATGAGGTGTGTTTCAAGTGCCATGCAGACAATAACGTACTGACAGCTACAGATATCTCACGAGAGAATCAACAGCTCAATACGCGACTGGAGTTTGACACTACCAATCCTTCCTATCATCCGGTGATGGCGCCAGGAAATAACCCGAATGTACCAAGTCTGTTACCTCCGTATAATACAAGCAGCATCATATATTGCACTGATTGCCACAATAGTGATGATAGCCCCGCGAATGGCGGCGTAGGCCCTAATGGGCCGCATGGCTCGGTAAATAAATACCTGTTGGAGCGTAATTACACAACCATTGACCGCACAAGAGAAAATTCATTCGAATACGCCATGTGTTACAAGTGTCATGACCGTAATCAGATATTAGCCGATGCCAGTGGATTTCCTCATAACCGGCATATCGACAATGCTCCGTGCTCAACCTGTCATGACCCCCATGGGGTTAGTTCAACACAAGGTAATCTGGTCAATAATTCGCACCTGATCAATTTTGATATTAATACTGTTTCGCAAAATAACAGCGGCTTGATGTACTATGAGGATCGCGGGACTTTTCAGGGGGCCTGCTATCTAAAATGCCACAATCGTTCGCATAACCCGTCTACGTACCCCTAGCGATGGTTGAAAGGATATATAAATGGTTTTTGGAATGAAATTTATTTCCTTTTATGCAGTAGACCGGCATATGTCATTGCGGTTCAAGAGCTATGTCGTGTACTTCGCACTTATATTCGGCGCTGCCGCCGTTACTATATATGCTTTCTATCAGAAAAATTACCTGCACGATCAGTTTGAAGAGCTACAAGTAGCGTTTAATGAAGAAAGCCGGATTCGTGAGGTAGACTTATCCATTTTGCATACTATTCAGACACAGGTGGTCGCTCTCGAAAGTGTTGACATAGAATATGGTTCACCGCATGCACGCAAACACCTTAAATTACTACTGGATTTTTATAATACTGTCATCGTTCAGCATATTGCTGGGGGAGAGGAGGTAACTGAGTTGGGGGAAATGTTACGAATAGCACATGAATCTTCGACCAGAGGAAATATGCTGAACCTTGGTAATGTTCTGAAAAGATTTCGTATAAAACTGGAGCAGCGTCTAACTTCAAGCCGCGAATATCGTAACACGTTGGCAGAAAGTTTTCACGACCGCAGTGATCTGGTGGCCATGATTGCACTGGTTCTTGGTTTTTTAGGATTTATAACACTTGGAGTAATCAATGCACTGTTTTTTACCCGTCTGACAAATGATTTACAGTCACTCAAGAAAAGGGCGCAGCAAATTGCGGGCGGGAATTGGGACGAAATGATTCCGGTAACTCGAAATGATGAGGTCGGTGAGTTGATCAAATCTATCAACAAGATGGCTAATGAGCTTGATGAGCATGACAGGAATTTGGAATTTGAGCGACAGAAATACTTTCAGCAAGAGAAAATGGCAGCCATTGGAGTACTGGCAGCGGGTATTGCCCATGAAGTAGGAAATCCAATTGCTGCTCTTACGGCGTTAATAGAAGAGCTTAAACATAGTTGTTCTGGTCATTCAAATGATATCTCCAATGAGAATAATGTGCGTAAACTTGATATGCTACTGGAACAAACTGAACGACTAAAAGAAATTACTCGTGAAGTGTCTACGTTTGCCAGGCCGCAATCGAAGGAACGGGAGCTACTGGATATTAATGGCTTGATTCGTAGTACCTGTAAATTGATGCGCTATGACAAGAGATGGAAGGGAATCCAGCTTGAGTTGGATCTTGATAATAATTTACCCGCAATCTATGGGGTTCCTGACCAATTGACACAGGTCATTATGAACCTGTTGGTTAATGCATCCGACACACTGGAAGGACTCAATGATCGTATACCTACCGTAAAGATATCAACTACCCTGAATAAGGAGGAAAATAATATTTCTTTGGTTGTTCAGGATAATGGATCCGGTATGGACAAGGAGACCTTGCAGCATGCGCTGGAAGCATTTTATACCACCAAGGAGGTTGGAAAGGGAACAGGTCTAGGCCTTTCACTTTGTCATTCAATTATTACAGAGCATGAAGGGGGTCAGATTTATATCGAATCAACGCCAGATATTGGAACTGCCGTTAGAATATTTTTGCCTATGGTAAACAAAATTCAGATCCAGGAGAGTATGCAATGACTGATACACAGATCCTGATCGTGGATGATGAGCTTGCGATAAGACAGGTATTGGCCGCTAACCTTGCCAAGGAAGGGTATGCCGTTGAGGATGTCGGGAGCGGTGAAGAGGCGATGGGCAGGTTGGATTCTGGTGATATTGATATTGTCATAAGCGATATCAAAATGCCAGGAATGAGTGGTATTGATCTTATGAAGCAGGCGCATGATGCAGGCATAGAATCTACTTTTTTATTAATGACGGCATTTGCTTCAGTGGATACCGCGATTGAGGCAATGAAACTGGGCGCTTTTGATTATATGATCAAGCCTGTTCGTACAGAGGAGGTAGTGCATCAACTTCAGCAGATTACAGACTTGAGGGGACTGCGTTCGGAGAACCGTCTCTTGCGCAGTATTGTGTTGGGCGAACAGGATACTCATTGTGCACTGGTTTCACCCGTTATGCAGGAAATTGATCGCATAATCGCAAAAGTCGCGGTGACGGATGGTACGGTGCTGATAACGGGTGCGAGCGGTACAGGCAAGGGGATTGTCGCACGTAATATTCATAAACAAAGTCTCCGCGTAAATGGACCTTTTATACCGGTTAACTGTGGTTCTATCCCCGAAAACCTGATGGAAAGCGAGTTTTTCGGTCACACAAAGGGTGCATTTACAGGTGCGGACAAAACGACCAAAGGTTTGTTTGCTGAGGCAGATAAGGGCACTATTTTTCTTGATGAGATTGGTGAAATGCCTTTGCCACTACAGGTAAAACTCCTGCATGTAATCGAAGAACGGGAGTTTCGACCAGTAGGTAGTGAAAAGGTAAAGCGAGTGAATATCAGGATTGTTGCGGCCACAAACCGTAATCTGGAAAAAATGGTTGAGGAAGGAAAATTTCGTGAAGATTTATTTTTCAGGCTGAATATAATTCACATACAGATACCTCCATTACGTGAACGACGTGAGGATATAGGTAGCTTTATCCAGTTTTTCCTCAAACACGATGCTGATCAGTATGCTGCTGGCCGACATTTGTCTGTTGATGCGGATGCAGAGGCTATTCTGATGGCCTATAACTGGCCAGGAAATGTACGAGAAGTGCAGAATGTTATAGCGCGTGCACTGATTCTGGCGGAAGGAAAACACATCACCATTGCTGATTTACCGCATCAGATTACACAAAGTGCATTACATGATACTCCTAGTATGACATTGCCAAATGGGGGTAGCTTGCATGAAAGAATTCTGGCATATGAGTACAGTTTGATTATGCAGGCAATTGAAGAAGCGGACGGAGACCGAAAGGCAGCAACTGTAAAGTTGGGTATAGGTCTGTCTACTCTATACAGGAAAATTGAAGAGTTTGAGAAGCATAGAGCAGATGGTGGTTGATTAGAGTCAAGGAATAAACATTCAGTTTGTGATAGAAATTACAGATAAGGATCTGTGTGAATAAATATGAAAAAACACATTGAATTTATCATGAAATTATTGCAGGGAGAACCTGGAAATGTGTAAT
>DAOWEP010000062.1 GCA_030638455.1 Gammaproteobacteria bacterium | reverse complement strand
TTTGCTGGCGGCTGCCATTGTATCGATACTGTTAGCTCATTATTCAGATGCGGTATTTATCTTTATTGTTTTGCTGGTCAATGCCGTAATTGGCTCGGCCCAGGAATATTCTGCCCAGAAAAGTGCTACTGCCTTGCAGCAGCTGATTTCTCATTTTGCCAAGGTGCTGCGTAACGGTGAGGTCTATGAATTGGATGCCGGTGAACTGGTGCCGGGTGATATTGTGTTGCTGGAATCAGGTGACCGTATACCTGCTGATCTGCGATTACTGGAAACTCATAACCTTCAAATAGATGAATCCCTGATGACCGGAGAATCTTTTCCGGTTAGCAAGAACAGTACCGTTGTGTTACCGAAGGACGCAGTGCTTGGTGACCAGATTAATATGGCCTTTTCAGGTTCACTGGTTTCACGTGGCCGAGGGCTTGGTGTAGTGATTACTACCGGAAGCCAAACTCAATTGGGTAATCTTGCAGACGCAGTGCTTGCCAGGGAGCAGGTAAAGCCTCCCTTGTTACTCAGGATGGAGGAATTTACATTTCGAATTGCCATATTGGTGGGCATTATGGTGTTGATACTGGCTGTTGTTTCCCTGATGCAAGGTATGCCATGGATGAGCGTATTGTTGCTTGCAGCCGCACTGGCAGTATCCGTGATACCAGAGGGTTTGCCAGTGGCGCTGACTGTGGCGCTGGCCATCTCAACACGTCGTATGGCCAGGAAAAATGTAGTGATCCGCAGGTTGGTGACCGTAGAGGCGCTGGGTTCCTGTACCTATATAGTAACAGACAAAACAGGAACCTTAACGGTAAATGAATTAACGGTGCGCAGGATTGTATTCGCAGGGGTGCCCCCGCTTGAGGTTAGCGGGGAAGGTATGATACCGGAAGGGGGGGTTCGGCTTGATGACAAGTTCCCAGTGCAGCAGGTAAAAATACTTCTGGATAGTCTGGCACAGGCCGTTGTACTCACGAATGAAGGATTTCTGGGTAAAAGGGATGGTAGCTGGGCTCATCATGGTGATGCCGTAGATGTAGCAATGTTAGTGTTGGCGCACAAACTTGGGATTATTCGCACCGATATTGTTGCAAGGTTTCCTGAAATCTCATGTATACCTTTTGAGTCCAGTGAGCGATTTTCGGCATCACTCCATTTGATAGATGGAAGGCACCATGTTTTTGTAAAGGGGGCATTAGAGGCAGTGTTGCCAATGTGCACCTCCATGATGGGGCTTGAAGGTGAAGTTGCGATCGACAAAGGTTTGCTTGAGCGACAGGTACACGAGTTGGCAGATGAAGGTTATCGAGTGTTAGTGGTGGCTTCCGGCATTATTGATTTTAGTTCCTGTGAGGCATTTTCACAGAATCATTTGCGGGGACTTACCTTTATTGCTATGGCTGGAATGATAGACCCGTTACGTGCAGAGGCCAGGTCTGCTATTGAGGCCTGTTATGGCGCAGGGATGAAGGTTGCAATGGTTACCGGGGACCATCCGGTTACGGCACTGGCCATTGCAAAGGAACTTGATATGGCCAGCGACCTTCATGACGTGGTCATTGGCAGGGAGATTGATGAAGCGGTAAGGCAGGGTGAGCAGGCACTGGATGCTATTACAAAAGGTACACGGGTTTTTGCGAGGATTGAACCAAGACAAAAACTTGATATTGTCCAGTCACTTCAACGGCAGGGGCATTTTGTAGCGGTAACAGGCGATGGTGCAAATGATGCGCCGGCCTTGCGGGCTGCACATGTCGGTGTTGCAATGGGAAAAAGCGGAACCGATGTTGCCCGTGAGGCCTCTGACATGATGTTGGCCGATGATAATTTTGCATCCATAGTAAATGGGGTTGAGCAGGGCCGAGTCGCCTATGCAAATGTTCGTAAGGTTGTTTTTTTGTTGATTTCTACTGGCATGGGCGAGCTGGTATTGTTTTTATTATCTCTGTTATCCGGACTTCCGTTGCCTTTGACTGCAGTGCAATTGCTCTGGTTGAATCTTGTGACTAATGGAATCCAGGATGTTGCGCTGGCCTTTGAGCCGGCTGAGGGAGATGAGTTGAGGCGTGAACCAAGGCCACCGAAAGAATCTGTTTTTAACAGGATAATGATTCAAAGAGTAATATTGTCTGCAGTTGTAATAGGCACGGCTGCATTCATGACGTTTCAGTGGTTCTTATCGTTAGGGTATGAGATCGATCAGGCAAGAAATGGAACCTTGTTGTTGATGGTCTTGTTTGAAAATATTCATGCATTTAACAGTCGTTCTGAAACGCGATCTGTGTTTATACATAACTTGTTGAGCAATCCGTTTCTATTGTATGGGACGATTGGTGCGCAGCTATTACATATTGGTGCTATGTATACGCCAGGGTTGAGGGATGTGTTACATATTGAGCCGGTTACGCTGGCGCTATGGCTAAACCTGTTAGGCGTCGCAATGGTGTTACTGGTTGCTTCAGAGTTGATGAAGCTTGTTTACAGATTTAGCACCCTGTCAAACGAGTATTGACGGGTACTGTTCAGGTTATCAGTATAGCGGGTAGTTTAATCTTTTTGTCTTATTTATATGTAGTAGTGTAATAGTTAATCAGAGACTCCTTAAAGTCAGCTGTTTTCTGCATCCTGTATTAGTAGCATGGTAATGTCATCAAATAAATATCCGGAAACTTCTCTTTTCCAGGCGGTTATATTGGTGACAATTTCATCCAGTCGGCTGGCTGCCGGTACAGATGAGAATTTTGTTATTGCACGTGTGACCCCGTCTTCACCTAGCGGGAACTGGAGCTTTTCCCAGCCCTCAGTCAGGCCGTCGGTAAAAATATACATAGCCCATTTGCTAAGTGGAACATCGTATTCTTCATATGTAGTATCTGGCAGAATCCCTACGGGCGGAGACGCGGTTTTCAGTGAAGAGATAGATAGATCTTTGTCGACATATAATGGCGGCTGATGACCGGCATTTGCCAATGTCACCAGGTTTTTCTTTGGGTCATAAATCCCTATAACCATGGTTACAAAAAGTCCGCGAGTGATATTTTCGTATATCTCATTATTGATCTGAAATAATAAATCGGCCGGACTCGTGATGGTCTTTCCCAGGCAACGGAAAAGGGAAGTGGTCTTTGCCATTAACAATGCAGCATTTGCACCTTTTCCGGCAACATCACCAAGGGTGAAAAATATACGCCCATCCGGTAATTGAAAATAATTATAAAAATCACCCGAGAGCTTGCGGGCCGACAGGTTAATGCCAAATATTTTCTGTTGATCGATTTCTTTAGGAAGAAGAGCCGTCTGGATTTCCCTTGCCAGTTCCAGTTCCCTGTGGGTGCGGTCCTGTTCCAGCAGTTCTTCAACCAGTTGCGCATTATATATAGCCATAGAGGCAATATTGCCCAGTATGGCCAGAAGATCACAGTCCTGTTTGCTAAACAGGCCATCTTCACTGTTTTTGTTTATGGCTTCAAATGCACCAAGCTTGTGGTTTTGTACGCTTAGAGGGACGCAAAGAATAGAGCGGGTGGTTGAGCCGGTTTCTTCATCAACACTGCTGTAAAAATCCTTGTCCATGGATACATCGCGAATCATCTGGATACTGTTCTCACGAAGCGCGCGGCCAATAATTCCCTTGTTGGCCCCCATTCGGAGGCCTGAAATATCTGGTTCACTCGCAGAGACCCTGCATACCAGCTCCGTGTCATTGTTATCCAGCAGGAACAGGGATGCACTTTCGGCGTCAAGATATTGTTTTATTAAAGAGGTTGCATTGCTTAATGTTGTTTCTATATCAAGTGAAGATGAGAAATCATGAAACAGGGTGGTGAGCAGATTAAACTGATCTAGAGGACTGTGTTCATTTGAAACCAGATTTTCTATATTGAGAGTATTCATGTTGCTCATTTACTCAAGTAAGCATTTAGTTTGGTCGGCGTGAGAGGATTTGAACCTCCGACCCCTTCGTCCCGAACGAAGTGCGCTACCAGGCTGCGCTACACGCCGGCGGTATCTGGAAAAGCTCTCAAGCTAATAGTTTCGTTCAACAGAGAAATCAGCCAGTGCCATCAATGCATCTATATGGGGAGATTTTGGAAACCCGGCAAGTGCCTGTTGTGCCTTATTGGCCTCTTCCCTTGCAAGCCGGGCGGTGTATGTAATGGCCCCTGTAGATTCGATCGCTTTTGAAACCTCTTGAATACGTTCACGCCCGCCTTTTTCAATCGCCTGGCGAATGGTATTTTCCTGCTCTTTTGTACCATGTGCCATCGCGTAGATCAGCGGCAGTGTTGGCTTGCCTTCCGCAAGATCGTCCCCGATATTTTTGCCTATTTCTTCAGCGGAGGCACTGTAGTCGAGCACATCATCAATTAGTTGAAAGGCGGTGCCCAGGTGCATTCCGTAGCTGGCCATCGCCTGTTCCTGTGATTTATCTGTACCTGCAAGCAAGGCACCCAGTTGGCAGCCGGCCTCAAAAAGTTTGGCTGTTTTGCAATGAATAACATTCAGGTAACTTTCCGTGGTGATGTCTGCATTATGACAATTCAATAGTTGCATGACTTCACCTTCCGCAATGGTATTGGTGGCATGAGCGAGAATTTCCATCACCCGCATATCGTTGATTTCAACCATCATCTCAAAGGCTCGAGAGTAGACAAAATCGCCAACCAGTACACTGGCTTCGTTCCCCCAGATGGCATTAGCGGTTTCCTGTCCCCTGCGTAGTTCAGAGGCATCAACTACGTCGTCATGTAACAGGGTGGCAGTGTGGATAAATTCAACAATCGCGGCTACATGGATGTGTTGATCTCCCTGGTAGCCACTGGCTCTGGCAGAAAGTAATGCCAGTACAGGACGGAGCCGTTTGCCGCCGCTGTTGATTATGTAGTGCCCAAGTTGGCCAATCAGCCCAACCTCTGAATATAATGCCTTTTTAATCAAAAGGTTAACAGATTCCATGTCTTTGCTTATCAGAGACCTGATTTCATCCAGAGTGGCAAGGCTGCTGTGAGAATGTTGTGCTAAAGGCATTTTTTTATAATATCAATGAGTTACACCATGTTTCGTGTAGAAATCAGGCGGTAATTGCTGGTTAGTTTACCGATCCTGCTTTTGTTGTGCCAGAATTTTGTATGATTCATTGACTTGGCACTCCGTCAAGTGAGTACTGACGGGATCAGAGCCATTCTAATGCACCGATACAAGGCGCAGCCCGCAGGGAATAGTAGGCTCCTTTTCAAGGGATGCAACGTAGTAGCGGTGCATTAGAGTGGCTCCCTTCGGGCGAGGCGATAAGCGACTATCTGCTTTGTGGCCTACAGGACGTAGGTCAGGGGCGTGAGCACGACTCCAGGGATGGAGAAGGTAGAGCAACGCAGGAGTGGTTGCCGAGGAGCGGAAGCTTTGTAATTGCTTGATATAGAATGACTAAATCTGCGCAAGTACGCCTAGCAGCTAGTCGCTTCTCGGTTCGCTGAACCCGTCAGTACTCACTTGACGAAGTGCTAACTTATCGCTAAAATTCCCGCTCTTTTCTGCATGGGCAGAGATTATTCAGATTTTAGAATCTAGGGGTTTCAGAGTTATGTATGCTGTAATCAAGACCGGTGGTAAGCAGTATCGTGTTAGTGAAGGTCAGACCTTAAAGGTAGAAAAGCTTCTGGCTGAAGAGGGTGCTTCGGTTGAACTGGATGATGTCCTGATGATTGCTGATGGCGATAACATCAAGGTGGGCAACCCATATATTGAAGGTAGCAAGGTAACAGCAGAAGTAAAATCACAGGGCCGCGGAAAGAAAATTGAGGTTATCAAGTTCCGTCGTCGTAAACATCATGACAAAAGAACAGGCCACCGGCAGGCATTTACTGAATTGCTGATTACCGGAATCAAGTGAGGCGATAGGCAATGGCACATAAGAAAGCAGGCGGTAGTACACGTAACGGTCGCGATTCGGAATCCAAACGTCTTGGTGTAAAGCGTTTTGGTAGTGAAATAGTAAAAGCAGGAAACATCATTGTTCGTCAGCGTGGTACCCATTTCCATCCCGGCGTTAACGTTGGTTGTGGAAGAGACCATACCTTGTTTGCAAAAGCAGATGGCAAAGTGGTTTTTGAAACCAAAGGGCCAAAAAAGCGCAAGTTTGTGAGTATAGTGGCGTAAGGCAAAGCGTTTTATAAAGAATTTAGAGCCCCGTCATTGCACGGGGCTTTTTTATGTACAGGATGTACGGTATGCCGCGATGCCATGGATGGCAATGAGCGGCGATGTACACGACTGCATGGAAGCAGGAGGTAGAGCAACGCAGGAGCAGTTGCCGAGGATGACCGGTAGAAAATTGCTCCTGCATTTTCTACATTTCCACCATCCATGGTGGTCGTATGCCGTGATGCAGCGACCCACATGGATGTGGGGAGTTAGAGTAACGCAGGAGCAGTTACCGAGATGGCAAGGAGCGGCGAGTTGAATGTCATAATGTTATATTTAAGACCATACTTAGCTTGGACACTCGTACCTAGAAACTATTTACTATGAAATTCATTGATGAGGCAAAAATCCTGGTACGGGCCGGTGACGGTGGTAACGGCTGTATGAGTTTCCGTCGTGAAAAGTATATTCCTTTCGGAGGGCCGGA
>DAOWEP010000108.1 GCA_030638455.1 Gammaproteobacteria bacterium | reverse complement strand
TGAAACCCATGCTGATCAGCGGAGACTATGATAATAAAGTCATTATCCGCAAAGTACTCGTTCCTGAAGAGCTCGAGCTCATAGATTTTAACGGCAGAATGGTCAGCATGGATGATTTTGTTAGTCACTACAGGGTACAGGTAACCCCTACTATTTTTTTTCTTGACCATAATGGCAAAGAACTGGCGAAACGGCTGGTAGGCATCAATACCGTAGAAATGTTTGGCAGTGACGTGGATGATGCGATTGAGTTGTCACTAAAAAAATTACAAAAGTAAAAAACTTGTTGTTATAAAGTATTTACCCTTTCAGTAATTTTCGTATCTCTGGCAAATGGCGACGGCTGATCTCCAGTCGATTTTCAGTGTCCTTCATTACGGCTAGTTGGCTTCCGTCCGGGGACTTTTCCATGCCTGTTAGGGAGTCTCTTTTTACCAGTGCATTGCGGTGGATGCGGATAAATTGTTCTGTGAATTCATCTTCCAGTGATTTAAGTGATTCTTCTATGAGCGCCTCCCCGTTTTTATGGCATACGGTTACATATTTCTGGTCGGCCTGGAAATAAGTGATATCTGTAACGGGTATTAACTGAAGATTGCCACGCAACCGGGTGCAAAGATGTGTGCGTATATTTTCATCGGTATCGTCAATTTTAAGATTACTTAACTGTGCCTTGTTAAGTCGTTGCAACTTTTGCAAAGTGCTTTCCAGTTTTTCCTTCCGAATAGGCTTCATCAGGTAATCAACTGCATTGGTCTCAAAGGCCTCTAATGCATACTGGTTGTAGGCTGTGGTAAAGATAACAGCGGGTGGAATATCAAAGACCAGCAAATGTCTTGCAGTTTCCAGGCCGTCCATGAGAGGCATACGGATATCCAACAGCACAATGTCCGGAAGGGTGCTTTCTGTTAGTTCCAGCGCTTCCCTTCCATTAGCGGCCTCGCCCACAATTTTATAGTCACCGATCTCATCGATCATTGCGCGTAGCCGCATACGGGCAGGCGCTTCATCATCCACGATCAGAATTTTCATCATGACGTTACTTCTTTAGTCTGTTGCCTACAGCTAGCAACCGGAATATTGATTTCCACATCGCATTGATGTTCCAGCATGGTTATATTCAAGTTACTTTTTTGGCCAAACGTAATTTGCAGGCGTTCGCTGATGTTGTTCATTGCAATACGATTGCCTATATGTACCTTACTGCTATCGCTGGTTACCGGGTTTGTAATCATTAACTTGAGGCAATTATTATCACATGTTCCAGTGATTTTAATCAGGCCCCCGTCCGGCAGTTTTTCTATCCCGTGATAAATGGCATTTTCCAGTAACGGTTGAAGGATAAGTGCGGGTACCTGTAAATCCATGGGGAGAGCATCCAGTACCCATTCCACCTGTAGCCGGTCTCCCAGTCTTAGTTTTTCAATCTCCAGATACCGGTGTCCCGTCTCGAATTCGGTTTCCAGTGTGACCATGTGGCTGGCATCATTCAGGCTGGCCCTGAAAAGTTCAGACAAGTCTTCCACTGCCTTCTCCGCATGGTCAGGCTGTGTGCGGATAAGGGCTGCAATTGTGTTCATGCTATTAAATAGAAAATGGGGCCGTATCCTTGCCTGCAGGGCCTGGATACGTGCATTGGATTCAATTTCCTGGTGCATACGTTGTTCATGCTGTAGATAAAACAACCGTAAGGCAATCGCACTGACGATTGCACTGATAACCAGGTTACGAAGCAGAAAAGTGGCATGCCACTCAGCCGATTTTTCAAGGCCAACATAGTCAATAATCCAGACAGTGCACTCGCTGAGTATAACGGTGACCAGTAATACCAGGATGTAACTTATGATGCCTGCCGGTGTGTTATTGAGCCTGGCAAGCCAACGCCTTGAGGTACAAAGCAAGGCGGTGCTGGATAATGCGACCCACTGTATAAAAAGGGAGAGGATCCCCAGCTCATCCCAAAGATTATCAGGGTTTTGTATGGGCGATAGCACCAGAATAAATGCCAATAACTGGGCTACCATCATGACGGCAAACACCATACGGATACTGCAGAAATCGGGCAGGAATAACCGGTCTACTGAATTTGACGGTATATTTTTAGAATTGTGATCATTCATAGAGCGGTTTTTTGCCTGTCTGTAGCGGTTTTGAACTATTCTTGTTTATTTTAGTTTAAGATGACTCACAATTCTCACCAGACGGCTTTGAATCTATGAAAGTTGATGGTAATGATAGATGAAATTTCATCTTGAAAGAGTGCCGGAAAGCATGAAAAAAACGGTCGGGATACTGTTATAATTTCTGAAATTTAGTGATTTATCTAAAAACATGACAGACAAGCAAGATTCAATGAATGAGAATAGCAAACCCTGGAAAGGCCGGTTTACTGAGGAAACCGATGCCTTTGTAGAGGCCTTTACCTCCTCGGTTGGTTTCGATCAGCGTCTATATTATTACGACATACAGGGATCGATTGCGCATGCGCGGATGCTAACCAAGGTAGGGATTCTTACAGACCAGGAGTGTGAATCGATTATCAGCGGCCTGGAAGAAATCGTTCATGATATTGACCGGAATGATTTTAACTGGTCAGTAAAGCTTGAAGATGTGCATATGAATATTGAGGCACGTCTAACGGACAGGATTGGGGATGCAGGGAAGAAACTACATACGGGTCGTTCCAGAAATGACCAAGTGGCTACAGACATCAGGCTGTATCTGCGTGATGAGCTTGATTCAACGATCGTTGAAATCGTCCGGTTGCAACAGGGGTTGCTAGACCTTGCCGAGCAGGAAGCGGATACCATCATGCCCGGCTTTACCCATTTACAGGTTGCCCAGCCAATCAGTTTTGGTCATCACTTAATGGCATGGTTTGAAATGCTGGCTCGTGATCGGGAACGGCTACAGGATTGCCGGAAGCGGATCAATATTATGCCGTTGGGGTCTGCTGCGCTAGCTGGAACCAGCTATCCGATTGACCGTGCGTATACTGCGGAATTGCTGGGGTTTGACCGGCCGTCCGAGAATTCGCTGGACGCGGTCAGTGACCGTGATTTTGCTATTGAATTTTGTGCATGTGCAGCATTGACGATGATACATCTATCAAGGTTTTCCGAAGAGTTGATCTTGTGGGCATCCGCGCAGTTCAATTTTATTGAACTGCCTGACCGTTTTTGTACAGGCTCCTCCATTATGCCGCAGAAAAAAAATCCGGATGTACCAGAGCTGGTGCGGGGTAAAACCGGGCGGATTAATGGAAATCTGATAGCTCTGTTGACGCTTATGAAAGGGCAGCCGTTGGCCTATAACAAGGACAATCAGGAAGACAAGGAACCACTATTTGATACCGTAGATAATCTTAAGGACTGTTTGCGGGCCTTTGCTGATATGGTGCCTGCCATAAAACCAGAGCATAGCAACATGTACAAGGCTGCGAAAACCGGGTACTCCACTGCTACAGACCTGGCTGATTATCTGGTCCGTAAAGGTATAGCCTTTCGGGATGCGCACGAAGTAGTCGGGCGTGCAGTACGTTACGGAATTGAAAATGATAAGGACCTGTCGGACATGAGTCTTGATGAACTGCAGCAATTTTCGGACATCCTGGAGCAGGATGTTTTTGATGTCCTGACGCTGGAAGGATCTGTTGCGTCACGCAATCATATTGGTGGAACTGCTCCGAACCAGGTGCGGGCCGCGATCATGCGGGCGCGGGATACATTGTCTAGGAGCCTGTCAGACTTAGGATGAATCTACTGCGAAAAATCTGACTCAAAATGGCTTTTCCTCGCTACAATCACCTAAGTCCGACAGGCTCCTAGCAGCAAATAACGGGTCAATAGCCAGAGTATTGCGAGTAACTATGAATACCGATTCAATTGAAAACCTGCGTAAACGGCTTGCTGATTTTGCAGAATGTCGGGACTGGGATCAGTTCCACTCGCCTAAAAACCTGTCTATGGCATTGATTGCAGAAGTGGGTGAATTGATCGAGCATTTTCAATGGTTGACCGAAGAGCAAAGTCATTCTTTAGCTCAGGATAAAAAAGACCAGGTGGCAATGGAACTGGCTGACATCTTTATTTACCTGATTCGTATCGCGGATAAGCTGGGTGTGGATCTTGTAGATTCTGCCAATAAGAAAATTCTCATTAACGAATCCCGGTATCCGATAGAAAAGGTACGCGGCAAGGCTGGCCGGGCATCCGAATTTATCAGCTGAATATTTTCACGCTTTCCGCATATCATCAAGTCGTTTCCTTCCTTCCCCTAAATAATAATTCATATGTTTATTTAGTGATCATGATATTGATCGCCCGATCCGTGTATTTTCTGTATATGAAACATATTGTTACATAACAATTAGCAAATATATATGTTGTCCGTCTAGTGACTCGTCTTGACTAAAGTATTCAGTAAATTGACCGATAACTAGGGGATGCAGAACCAGGTGTTTTGACATGTAATTTGTTTTGAACCCAAACTCTGTGAATCCAACACTTTCCAGGTGGTTGGGTGCCGAAAATAGTCGGTGCAAGGGATTCCAGAGTAAATATGGAGAAATTAAAAATGAATAGCAACAATACTTCCGCCACATTGGCTCAAACTATATTGGGCACTTGTCCCGTCAGCTGCATGATTCTGGACGAACAGGGCAAGATCACGTACGTAAATAACTCCTTTGAGGAAGTTTTCGGAATTGACCAAAGTTCACTTCTGGGCACTGATCAAACCTGTGTCCCCAGGGATGATCTAAAGAGCCTGTTTTCAAATGATTCCGAGGTAGTTCTACATGAAACAGGTGGGATTGCCCGGACTTTCAAGCACAGTCAGCAGAAGGTCAAAATCAATATAACAGACTGTTTTGAAATACATTATTTTCTTGAGCAGGCTGATGATGTACTGAGAAAAGATAATGCGCAATTGCACGAAGAGCTTTCAGATCTCAGGCTTGCGGATCCTGTCACAGGTCTTTCTACTGAAAGGGCTTTAATGATGGTGCTAGAGTCACAGGTATCTCATAGCAGGCGATATAATAATCCGTTGTCGATTGTAAAGATGTTTGTTGAATTCGATGAGAAAACAATGGCTTCTGATGATTCATGCAAGCAGTGCCAGTTAACGGTAAGTCATTTGTTAAAAGATCAGTTGCGATGGGCGGATGTAATTGGTCAGCTGTCACCACGGGAATTTATAATTGTACTGCCTGAAACAGATAAAAGTTCGTCCAACGCGATGGCCGGAAAGGTGTCTGAAAGTCTCGTAAGGCTGGAGGATGTGGAAAGCGCCCTATTCGGTATAACGGAATGGAAAAAAGGCGATACTGCAGCCAGTATGTTACATCGTGTCGAAGAGGGTCTGGCACAGGCGCAACAGAAAGATGAATTGAGCGCTGTTGTACTGTAGCTCGTTTGCTACACGCACAAATACCTATTATCTATGGGTAAATCTTGCCCAGTGATCCCGTTCAACTTTATTTTTCAGGCCCGTCTATATAGCGTTATAGGGCTCTGAATACCTTTAGATTTCAGTCGTGAAGCCGATACAGGTTTCATGGCAGGCGATCCAACATTAAGGGTTATTGAGGGCTCAGGGCCCTCACATATTCAGTCGATAAAACGTCGATTTATGATGCTGAATAATGAGCGTCTGAATCGGGTTAATTCTACTCTAAGAAGCCGCCAAAAGATCTTTTTGGAAATCCTTCCATTGCTGTTTCATACCAACAGCATGGACCTGCCTGGATTTGTTTCAAAGAAAACACCTGTCGGAATAGCTGATTATTCGCCCTCAAAAAAATGTATTGATGAGACGAAGAAGGTATCAAAAAATTTCAAATATGTACGTAAAGCAATGCGGGGTTTTGCAATCCATGCACTTTACCTGATGGGAAGTAGCGGAACCATTGCCTATTCTGCAAAGAGCGATTTTGATATATGGATCTGTCATGATCCAGCGCTAAAAAAATCACAGGTTGCATTATTACGCGAAAAAAGCGATGCAATCAGTAAATGGGCGGATAGTCTTGGGCTGGAGGTAACCTTCTTTGTACTGTCAGCCGAGACCATGAAACAAGGTACAACGGAATCTCTATCAGAAGAAAGTAGCGGAACCGCACAGGATATTTTATTAAAAGAAGAATTTTACCGCACCAGTCTCTATATAGCGGGGCGGACACCCGCATGGTGGCTGGTTCCACCTGAACACGAACTGGAGCATGATGAATATATAGCCGGGCTTATCAAGAAAGGCCTGATAGATGAAATAGACATTATTGATTTTGGTTCCGTTGGCACCCTTCCAGCCGGTGAGTTCTTTGGCGCAGGTTTATGGCAACTGCACAAGGCATTAGGTTCTCCATACAAATCTGTTTTGAAATTAATGATTATGGAGGCTTATGCCAATGAGTATCCGAATGTACAGCTCCTGAGTAACCAGATGAAGCAGGCCATTTATGATGGTGAGACAAAGATTGATGCGCTGGACTCCTATATTCTGATCTATAACAAACTCGAGGATTATCTGAGGAAGAGGAATGAGCTGGAAAGGCTGGATTTCGTTCGGCGTTGTTTCTATTTCAAGGTAAACCTCAAGCTTAGTAATTCCAATTCCAGGAATGCCCAATACAGATATGAGGTAATGTCGGAATTAACCAAGGATTGGGGCTGGGGCGGTGATGATTTCAAGTATCTGGACTCGCACACGAAATGGAAAGTCAATCAGGTTATGGAAGAACGAAAGGTCATAACCAGTGAGTTGACGCGCAGCTATCGGGTCTTATCAGATTTTGCGAGGCAGCACCCGGAAGAATCGAATATTAACAGCATGGATCTGAACCTTCTTGGACGCAGATTATACGCAGCCTTTGAACGAAAGGCGGGTAAAGTAGAGTTGGTTAATCCGGGCATATCGAATGATATGACGGAAGAGCGGATAAAGTTTGTGCAGACCAGTAGTAATGGCCAGGATGCCTGGCTGCTATATAGAGATGATGTTGTTACTGAAGTCGGGAATGATGTTTCCCCTCTAAAGCGTACACATGGTTTGATTGAATTGGTGTCGTGGTGCCATTTTAACAAGATTATTGGCCCACAGACACACGTATCGCTAAGCAGCAAACAGCCCAGTTTTACCCTTAAAGAGCTATTGGCCATTATAGATAGCATTAAACGGTTATATGTTGACGGAAAATTACCCCGTATCAGCATGGGAATGCTGCAGGATCGTTCCCGGATATTGTCATGTGCTGTGTACATAAATATGGGTATTGATCCCTGGGTTAGTCATACCCAGAAGGGCCTGCATCTAACCAGTAATAAGTCGGATGCCTTGAGTTATGGTGGCATCTCTAAAAATCTGATTCTCAGTTGTGATCTGATGATGGTGACCAGTTGGGGCGAGGTGCTTACCTTCCGTTATAGTGGAGAAACGGCATTGCTTGATTGTCTTTGTGACTATCATGCGTGGGCGCCGCTGTCAGACAAAAAAGCACCACCTCCTGTGCAGGTGTATAGTTTTTCATCAGCGCGGGGGATGGCAATTGCACACAGGGTTGAGGAACTTTTTAGAGATACTATACAGACCTATTACAAATCAGATTGCGGAAAATCTACCCGGTATATTATCCGTATCGAATATTCCTACTATATGTTACAGGAAGAAAATGATGCCCCCCGTTTCCAGAAGCTTGGAGATAAAGCAGATCTGATCAGGGTTCTGGGCGCATCACAGGCAGAGTATAGCGCGATAGTTTTTGATCGATATATGATGGATGAAGCCCCGCTTTCTGAAATAGTCCAACATAATCATCCGGATATTGTGCAATTATTTTTTCAGGTGAAAGACAAAAAGGCGGTGGTATATGTCCTGGATGAGCGCGGGTCGCTTTTCTACCAGATAGCAGAATATTTTAATAATGATTCCCTGGTAGGCCAGTATCAGAAGTTCCTTGATAACGCGATTAATAGACGAAACATGATGGAGCAGGCAGACGACGGAAAGGAAGCAACTGCTGAAACCGAGTATTTCCAGATCCATAAACTGCGCGGTAATCATGCCAGACTGGAAAGGCTATCAAATCCTGAAAGTAGCGATATAGACAAGTATTTTGGGATACAGGTGATTGGAAATGTAATAGACGGTGAAAAGCCTACTTTTACACTTTATTGCGACGGCGAGGAATTTTCATCTCTTGAATTCGGAGAAGAAGTATTTAAGGAAGTTGCAAAATTTGTGTTGAACAAGCGCAATGACAAGGGGCGTTATCCGATTTATATCACTGATATTGATGTGACCAGACCCTTGCTGGGCGTTGATGGCGGGCTAAACCTGCAAACAGTGCACTTCCTTAATTACAAGAGTAAGATAGAATATAAACTGAATAAGGCGATGTCAGAATTGTAATATCGCGCATTAATATACGCTTGTACGTTATCCTAAGTTAATCAGCTGAACCTACTGCGAACATCTAACGCACAGAATCTAAAAGACTTTTCAGGTTATTTAGAACTCCCCGTATGGGTGATACGCATTCGTCCGAAATAACCTGAAAAGTCTTTTATCTTCTGCACCCTAGTTGCTCTCGCTACGGTTCAACTGATTAATTTAGGATTATCAATCTTCATCCTTTTGCGCTTCATGCAGAATTGATTCCAGATCTTTTTTCCACTGATTGAATGCCCTGGCCAACTCAGGGTTGTCGGGATAGTATTTTTCAAGATTTACGGGGTTCATGCCAAGAATAAGGGTTTGATCTTCTTCGGCATAAATCACAATCTTGAGTGGTAAATAGGGGATCAGTTCAGGGTATTTATTGGGCAGCTCCTCCACCATGTATTTATCGCCAAAAAAGACCAGTCTGTATTTGTCTGTCTTGAATCCCGAAGCGGTTAAGCCAATATCCACTCGTTGAACTCTTATTAATTGGTAACCCCGGTTAATAATGGTATGTTGTAGATTGGTCATGGCTTCAGGAAAGGCCTGTGTTGATCTAACCATAATCAGATCATCGGCATGGACAGGCGATGTAGAAAGAACAATTAAAAGAATAGAAATGGCAGCAAACCAGAACTTCCGTCTATAAGTCTTACACTTATAAAATAGGCTGACGATCATAAGGTGGTTTCCTCAAGAATAGCCAAATAGGTTTCATACATTTGCTGGCAGAGTCTGTCCAGTTCACTATTATTGAAAAAATTACTCAATAATTTCGGATTGATAGACATTACCAGCACTTTTCCCTTGTGCTTTACTACCGTTATCCTGCATGGAAGGAACAGTCCCACCCTTGAATCAATCGCTAGCGCTTGATTTAGGGTATTAAAATTGCAGAAATATACGATTTTCTTCTGTTTGTCTTCTTTCCCCGGCTCGGCAAGCCCCTCATTAAAATACTGTTCTCTTATAATTCTGAAATTTGCCCCGATCGCCGCACCTTTCAGGTTCTCGACGGTTTCTTCAAAACTATAAGATGACTCATACACAAGTGTTGGCTTCGCTTGCTGTTCAACAGGCTTGTCACGGCCTTGCTGTACTGTTTTTTCAAAACTTCTTATGTAGCTCACCAGGTCATTAATGTCTTTTTCTACAAGTCCCTGTTTTAAAAAAGATGGCATAGGCGTGTTCTTGCGCCCCTTAATAAGAGTGGCCTTGATCATCTGGTCACTGGCGGCAGCCAGAAATCCTGCATTGCGCAAGGCAGGTGCAATAATTGGCAAGTCTCGGGGTCTTGAATAGGTTACCCCTGTGCCATGGCCGCCTTCACCGTTATTACCATGACACGCCGCACAGTGTTTTGAATATAATTGAGCACCCTTATGGCGGTCTCCTTGTACTGGAGTTTCGGGATATTGTGTCGGAGTAGTATCTGACCAGGTATGAATAAACTGAACGATTGCACTGATCTGTTCGTTTCTCAGCGATGTAAATGCCGGCATAATCCTGCCAGGCCGTCCAAGGCGTATCGTTTTCTGAAGGTATTGATCAGATGCGGTGTTAAGAAAATCAGGCAAAGCTAGCGGTACACCAACCCCTCCCCGACCATTTTCACCATGACAGGCCGAGCAATGAAGGTCATAGAGCTTCTTGCCATCAGGTTCCGGGTAGGTAGCTAGTGCAAACCTGCTACCAAAACACAGCAAGCATATGGTTAAAATGAAGCAATTTTTTACCAGATCGAACATTGTTGATTTCATGTCGGGGAACAGGTACTAAAGGTTTAGCAATAGTTTGTCTGTATTGTCAGGCATTTTCTAGATTAAGAACAGTACATATCCAGTTATTGATATCCCTGATTTCTTCAGGGCATACCGCATGTTGCATGTTGTATCGTTTCAGTTCCACAGGGTATTTTAGCTGGAGAAGCTTTTGGTATGAATTTTCCCCATAGGATACGGGTACTACGGGGTCACTATTACCATGGGCCATAAAAATGGGCGTGTCCTG
>DAOWEP010000030.1 GCA_030638455.1 Gammaproteobacteria bacterium | reverse complement strand
CTGAAACAAGTGAGCCCTGCAACTGGAAGTTACTTACCTGGATATTCTCACCCAGTAATTTGTTTACCAGCATTTCAGCGGAAGTATTATTTTCTACCAGAATCTGGGCATGCGTGATATTAAAGATGAATAATAATGGAAGAACCAGAAAAGCACATTTTAGCTTAAGTGAACTGCGTCTCATGTCACTACTCCTGAATATTTTATTCCCACGCCTTACAGGCCGTAGTAGGAAATACAGGAAAAGAGCGACTCAATCTTGAAACAATGAATTGAATAAGCCAACTCTCAACCACCCGTTACACAACTAAACATCCGTACAACCTGGTTTATCTAGTTATGCTTCAGTGAGAGTGACTGGATCAGAATGACCCTGACATCAGACCTGGCACAACCCCTTTCGGCAACCGTTCGACCCACAATTTCTACATTTACTGCTATGGGCACTGGTTTTGCGTCCCCGCGTTACCACGGGTTTGCCTGTTCGAGGAGCCTGGGGTTTCCCCCTGCTCTATCGACAGTATTGTCGATAAACCGCACAGGTCGTCATACCGTTTGTGACCTGCTTAACATGAGTATAGTTATGGTTTATTACGGTAAGCGTGAAGTCTGTCACAGTTCAGAAAGAACTGGTTATCACTGGCAGTGCAAGAATATCGATAAGCTTCGTTATGGTAAATTATTTGCCTTATATTCAACAGCTTATAATGCGATATCGGAGGGAAATTGAAGATCAGAAAAATTCAACGGGGGCAAGCGAATGACGCACAGAACCTGATGATATTATCCAGAATTTGTCACTTTCTGACACGGTTTGTCTATTTAGTGCTCTATTCCAGTACTCTATTCCAAAGTGATGACCCGGATATAATCGGTTCCACCCGCCACCTGAAAATGGCCCGCAGTAATCACGACCACATCGCCTGCCTTGATGTAACCCAGTTCCCGGGCCCTCTCTATACCATGTTCTATCTTGGCTTCATCAGTAGCCTCACCCGTATACAGGATAGGTAGAACCCCCCAGTTCATCGAGAGCTTTCGAACCACCTTTTCCGCCATGGTGACCGCAATAATCGGACACTCTGGTCGATACTTGGAAATCTGACGGGATGTAAAACCGGTATCCGTCAAACAGAAGATAGCGGCTGCATTCAGATGTCTGGCCATAGAGAGGGAGGCCTGGCTCACTGCTTCGGTTATCTTGTTTGAGGGGTTGGGTTTGATCTTCTGCAAATATCCATATTCTTTTAACGAAGCCTCTGCACGTATTGCCAGTGTAGCCATCATCCTGACCGCCTGAACCGGGTATTTACCCATTGCGGTTTCACCGGAGAGCATGACCGCAGACGTGCCATCCAGAATCGCATTGGCCACATCACTTGCCTCGGCACGGGTTGGCTTGGGGTTTGTTTCCATTGAGGCCAGCATTTGAGTTGCGGTAATGACCGGCTTGCCATTGGTAACCGTGGTGCCGATAATCTTTTTTTGCACACTGGGTACATCCGCCAGTGGTAACTCTACACCCAGGTCCCCACGTGCAACCATTACACCATCGGCTGCTTCGACAATCTCCTGCAAATTCTCTACACCTGCCTTGTTTTCTATCTTTGCAATAATCGGGATTGCGACACCGTTCTCAAGCAGAATTCCTTTCATCTTGAAGATATCATCTGCCGACTGGATAAAAGAGGCTGCTATATATTCGATATCATTATCAACCGCAAACATCATCTCTTTTGTTACCTCGTCCTGATTTTCAGGACTAACGGCACTCAAAGAGAGATGGGTATTCGGAAGGTTAACGCCCTTGTTTGCACGAAGGAGTCCACCATGAATAATTTTTGTATGGATAGTAGTGTCTTCAACCCGCAGCACGATGAGCTCTATCGCTCCATCATCCAGCAAGATGGGTATACCTGGCATCACATCCTTATATAACCCGCTATATGAAACAGATACACCCTGGGCACTACCTTCCCGAGCGTCACAATAAAGTAAAAATTCATCATGGGGAACAAGTTCAACAGAACCGTCTGCAACGGCACCGGTGCGAATTTCAATGCCCTTGGTATCGGCCATTACGGCCACGTAGGTACCCAGCTCTTTGGCAACGGCACGAACCCGTTCGACGCGTTCTACCTGTTCATTACCAACGCCAAACGAAAGATTGATGCGGGCCACGTTCATGCCCGCCTGTATCATTTCCTTAAGTGTCTCAGCCGAGTCACTGGCAGGGCCGATTGTGGCTACAATCTTTGTTTTACGTAATGAGGGCATTAGGATTATGATCCAAGGGCTTCTTTTACGGTAACTCCTATCTCGGCAGGATTTTGGACCACATGCACACCCAGCTCAGTAAGGCGTTTCATCTTGGCATTAGCCGTATCAGATTCACCGGAAATAATCGCGCCGGCATGGCCCATTCTTCTTCCCGGAGGTGCTGTCTTCCCGGCGATAAAGGCGATAATAGGCTTACTCATGTTTTCCTTTGCCCACAGGGCGGCATCAATTTCCTGAGAACCACCAATTTCACCGATCAATACGATCGCTTTTGTCTCATCGTCTTTTTCAAAGGCATCCAGCACGGTAAGAAAATCACAACCGTTAACCGGATCACCACCAATACTGACACTGGTTGACTGACCAAGACCAAGCTCATTCATTTGCTCAACGGCTTCGTAATTCAAGGTCCCTGAACGTGAAACAATGCCAACATTACCTTTATGATAAATATGTGATGGCATGATCCCCAGCTTGCATTCCTCAGGTGTTATCACGCCTGCGGTATTAGGGCCAATAATAATACTGTCGTGACCAACCAGGTAACGCTTTACCCTGACCATGTCCTGCACCGGAACGCCATCTGCAATCACAACAATGATCTTGATCCCTGCATCTACCGCTTCCATGATGGCATCTGCTGCAAACGGTGGCGGCACAAAAATTCCGGATACTTCTGCGCCTGTTGCTGCAACCGCTTCAGATACGGTGTTAAATACCGGCAAACCCAGATGCGTCATACCACCTTTGCCCGGAGTAACACCACCAACAATCGGGGTACCCATCTTGATGGCCTCTTCCGCATGAAACGTAGCATGCTGACCAGTGAAGCCCTGGATAATCACCTTGGTATTTTTATTTACAAATATACTCATGACTTCAACTCCCTTAATGCTGCAACCGATTTCTGTGCTGCATCATCCAGCTTTTCTGCCCGGATATACTTTAGCCCCGACTTTTCCATTATTTCCCAACCAAGTTCAACATTGGTACCAGCCAGACGTATAATAATCGGCATATTAATTTCCTGGTCCTTTATCGCCTGAACAATACCTTCTGCAATCCAGTCGCAGCGGTTAATGCCGGCAAAGATATTAAGCATGATGACCTTTACATTGGGGTCTTCCAGCACAATACGAAAGGCATTAGCAATTTTATCAGGTGATGCACCGCCACCTACATCCAGAAAGTTGGCCGGGCGTTCACCATAAAAATCAATCACGTCCATTGCAGCCATGGCAAGGCCTGCGCCATTTACAATACAACCGACATTTCCATCCAGTGCGATATAGTTAAGACCATGCCCTGAAGCATCCACCTCTTTCGAGTCTTCTTCGTTCAGGTCCCTCAAATCAGTTATTTCAGCCTGACGGTGCAAGGCATTTCCATCAAACGACATTTTGGCATCAAGCGCTACCAGTCTTTCACCATCAATAAGTGCCAGCGGATTAATTTCGGCAGAAAGTGCGTCCTTGTCACGAAAGCAACGATATAACTTACGCATCAGTTTTACTGCCGAGCCAAAATATTTTGGCTCAATATTAATTGCAGAGACTATTTTACGGCACTGAAAGTCGGTCAACCCAACAGCAGGATCTACTCTTTCACTAATGATTTTGGAAGGGTCTTTTTCAGCGACTTCTTCGATATCCATACCGCCCTCTTCAGAGGCAATCAGGGTAATTCGTTGCGTTAGCCGATCTATAACAAGGCCTAAATAGTATTCCTTGTCTATGTTATGCGCCTTCTCTACCAATACCCGGTTTACCAACTTTCCCTGTGCGCCGGTTTGCTTGGTTACCAGTGTGGAGCCAATCAAATGGTCGGTAATTTTACGGACTTCATCACAGGAATTAACAACCTTTACCCCACCTGCCTTACCACGACCACCCGCATGAATCTGGGCCTTTACTACCCACCGATCACCACCAATTTTTTCTGCTACAGAGGCAGCCTGGTCGGGTGAAAACGCCATGTTGCCGTCAGGCACAGGAACACCATAATGACGAAACAATTCCTTGCACTGATACTCATGTATATCCAAAACACTATCCTCCGCTAACTAGTACCCATCCATAAACAGTCTTTTTTCCCAATCTCTGCGTTGCACGATTTTCTCAAATGCTCACATATTAATATATGCTCGACAACTGCTCCTGCGTTGCTCTAATTACGCCCATCCCTGGGCTAATGCATTTTTCGAAACCCGTGTGCCTTGATCTTGAAAAAAAATCCTCGTTTATGGACCGACACTAAATTTCTAAGATTTTGCTGCGATCTGTTCTGCCTTGTCGACCAGTACTTGTGCCTGACGGATAGAGGCTGCATCAATCAGTCTGCCCTCAAGGGATACTGCGCCAAGCCCTTTAGCCGCAGCTTCTTCCATCGCCACCAGAATATTTTTTGCACGGGTCACTTCTGCTTCAGAAGGGGTAAATACCTCATGTGCAAGTTCAACCTGCGAGGGATGAATTGCCCATTTCCCTTCAACACCTAATGCAGCCATTGCCCTTGATGCCGACAAGAAACCTTCAGGATCAGAGAAATCGCCAAACGGGCCATCAATGGGTCTTAGTCCGTATGCACGACAGGCTACGACCATTCTTGAAGCTGCAAAATGCCATTGGTCTCCCCAATGCTTCTCACGATTTCCGTTCGCATCTGGATGAGTCAGTGTTGCATAATCTTCATTTGCGCCACCCATGTTGGTCGTACGTGCCTGCGTAGATGCCGCATAATCGGCAACACCAAACACCATTGCCTCCAGTCGTTCCGGGCAACTTTGTGCGATTTTTTCTACGTTTGCCATTCCCATCGCGGTTTCGATAAGAATATGAATGTTGATAGGCTTCAAACCCTTGGCCGCTTCAATCTGTTCCAGCATGGTGGAAACAAAATAGATGTCTTCCGGGCTGCCAACTTTGGGGATCAATATAGTGTCCAGTTTGTCACCGGCCTGCTCGACTACATCAACTATGTCT
>DAOWEP010000178.1 GCA_030638455.1 Gammaproteobacteria bacterium | reverse complement strand
GGATACCTGGCAGAGATAATAAACGGAGGGCGCTGTTAAGTTTACCCTTGAGTTTTCTTGGGATGTGGCTTGCACATATCGGGATTGCCGTTTTTGCGGTAGGTGCAGGAGTTGCGAGTACATTCAGTATTGAAAAAGATGTTCGGTTGGGGCCAGGTGAAGAATACAAAATGAAAGGGTACCGGTTTGTTCTGGAGGATATTATCGAAACGCCGGGGCCAAATTACATGGCAAACGAAGGTATTATCAGGGTGTTTCAGAATAATGTGGAAGTCGCCGAGCTTAGGCCGCAAAAACGCATTTACCAGGTACAGAGAATGCCCATGACAGAGGCAGGGATCGATGCCGGTTTTTTCCGAGACATCTATGCAGCATTGGGTGAGCCTATTGGTGATGGTAGCTGGGCTGTGCGCATCTATTACAAACCCTTCATCCGGTGGATATGGTTGGGCCCAATATTGATGGGAATAGGTGGGCTACTTGCAGCCAGTGACCGGCGCTATCGGTTAAAAAATAAAAGCCTGTCATTGGAGAAGGCAGATAATACTGAACCAAAACAAAAGCTGGATACTAACAAGCTGCAAACTAGCTACAAACAAGGTGAGACTTGATGGCGCGATCGTTAATTCCGTTATTGATATTTATTGTCCTGGCAGGGTTTCTTTATGTCGGTTTGGGGCTGGATCCGAGAAAGATTCCTTCTGCGCTTATAGAAAAACCTGCACCTGAATTTACTTTACCTACGCTATTGGACCCATCAAAACAAACGAGTAGTGGTGATTTTAAGAGTAAGGCGTATTTGTTGAGTGTGTGGGCGTCCTGGTGTGTATCCTGTCGGCTTGAGCATCCTGTATTAATGGATCTGGCAAAGAATACCGATATCCCTATTGTTGGTTTGAACTATAAAGACCAACGTGAGGATGCAGTCCGTTGGCTTAACAAATATGGTAACCCCTATACCGTTAGTGGTTATGACATTAAAGGACGTGTTGGAATTGACTGGGGTGTATACAAGGTTCCGGAGACCTTTGTGGTGGGGCCGAAAGGCATTATTTATTACAAGCATCTCGGACCGCTTTCAAATGAAATTCTTGAAAGAGACATCCTTCCGCTCATCAAAAAACTAAACAAGGGTGTCAGTTGAAAATCTCAAGAATATTAATCGGGATGGTCTTTGGGTTCTTTTTATTGCACGTACATGCTGCGATTGAACCACTTTCATTTAAAAACCAGGAGCAGGAAAATCAGTACCGTAGGTTGCTGGCAGAGGTACGTTGTCTGGTTTGCCAGAATCAGTCTCTGGCAGAATCAAATGCGGGGCTTGCAGGCGATTTGAGAAAGATTATATATGAAGAGGTACAGAAGAATGCTAGTGATGAGGAGATTGTGGATTTTCTGGTTAGCCGATATGGCGATTTTGTGTTGTACAGGCCGCCGGTAAAAAGCTCCACATACCTGTTGTGGTACGGACCTCTAGCGTTGATTCTGGTAGGCGTGACAGTGGTTGTGATAATGATCCGTAAAAGAGGGAAAATCGAACAAAATGCATTAAGTGAGGAAGAGCAAAAGGAAATCAAAGGCCTGCTTGATAAAGCAAAAGCATCAGAGGGCAAAGAGTCATGATGACGTTCTGGATAGTGACAGGCATCATGATGGTCGTTGGTGTTGCTCTGGTAATGCCTGCTATTTTCAAACGAATAAACAAGGTAGAGATATCACGCAAGGATCTGAATGTTTCAATATACCAGCAACGTATAGATGAACTGGAGGAAGAAAAAAACAATGGTGTGCTAGATTCTGCCCAATATGATCAGGCAAGACTGGAGTTGGACAGAACCTTTCTTAACGATTTGTCCGGTACGGATGAAGAAGGAAAGGAAAATAATCTCTCAGTAAAAGGAAAGTGGGGTACCCTGTTATCCGTTCTTATTCTGGTGCCTGCATTATCCGCACCACTTTATCTGTATCTTGGCGAGCCTGAACTACTGGTTTCTCAAAAAGATAAGAAACCTGCGGCTATGGACCAGAATTCGATGTTATCTGCCATTAATTCGCTGGTAACACGACTGAAGAATGAGCCTGATAATGTCGATGGATGGAGGTTGCTGGGGCGTTCCTACGCTAGCATGAATCGTATAGATGATGCGATGCTTGCATATGAAAAGGCACTGGAACTGAATGGACAGCAGGATCCTGGTTTGCTGGTAGATTATGCTGAGGTGCTTATGAATGCCAATGAAGGTGATCCCAGGGGATTTCCAGAGCAACTGATTAGCAGGGCACTTTCGATTTCACCTAACCATCAAAAAAGCCTCTGGTTGTCAGGTATAGTCCGTTACCACTATGGAGATTATGATGGTACCCTCAGGTATTGGAGAAAACTGTTGTCTATGCAGCCAAAAGGCGGTGAACAAGAGGCGTTCCTGAAGGATAATATCCGCAAGGTATTGGCAACTCAGGGAGCAACTTCAAGTGAGCCTTCTGTTGATCAGGATGGAAGTAAGGATAATGTAACAGCTGGGCTAACTGGTTCTGTAACCGTTACCGTAAGCCTTGACAGCAAATTTAAGGACAAAGCCAAAAGTAACGAAATCGTGTTTATCTATGCGAAGGCGGTAACAGGTCCTCCCATGCCGCTTGCTGTAGTACGAAAGCGGGTAAGTGAACTTCCCGTTACTATTACACTGGATGATTCCATGGCAATGGTGCCAATGGCAAAGATATCCAACTTTGATCAAATCCAGGTAAGTGCACATATTAGTAAGACCGGACAGGCCAACAGGCAATCTGGTGACCTGTTTGGGACCAGTGGGACACTTAATGTTGTAAACATACAGAAGACTGAAATAACCATTAATCAGGCTTTCCCCTGATTTCTGACGATCACTCGTTTACTGACGTTTACTACAATCAGAATTCAAATCGACAATCCACCAACATTGATACTAATGCAATATGACTTCAAGGTGATTAGCCGGGAAACCTGCTACAAGGGTTTTTTCAAACTGGAGCGATTGCAAATAAGCCATACACTGTTCGCTGGTGGGTGGTGTGAACCGGTGTATCGTGAGCTAATTCACAAGCGACAGGCAGTCGCTGCATTAATGTATGACCCAAAGCTGGATAGTGTAGTGATGGTTGAGCAATTTCGGGTCGGGACAATGGAGAAGGCGCCAGTAGGTAATCCACAGCATGCATGGACGCTGGAACTGGTTGCAGGCTTTATGGAGGAGGACGAAAGTATAGAGGAGGTAATCCATCGCGAGGCAAAAGAAGAGTCAGGTTGCGCTATTCTTGAGATGCTTCCGGTCTATACTTTTCATGCCAGTCCTGGGAATTCTTCTGAAACAACCTCTCTTTATTGCTGCAAGGTAGATGTCTCAAATGCGGAGGGTATTTTTGGGCTGGCCCATGAGGGTGAAGATATCCGGGTGCATGTGTTGAAACTGGATGAGGCACTTGCGAATATTGAAACCGGTAGAATAAACACCGTATGCCCGATCATTGCCCTACAGTGGCTGGAGAAGAACAGGGGCAAGATAAAGGCGAAATGGAGTTAGTAGGTTTTTCGTGCCAGGTATTCCAGAATGTGCTGATAAATCTATGTATGGCACTACTTGGTAAGCGAATTATTTGATGATTAGCACAATATTTTTTGAATTTACGGATATATACAGGTAAGCTAAATTCAACACCAATTCCGTAACCTCATGGATATATATGCCCCCCAATTCGATACGGTAAAAATGCTAAGAGATATGATTTTCAAGGTACTTAAAGCTGAATACCCATGTGGGCAACTCTAATCAAAATTGAATAATCGGAGTCAACCATGGATATTCATCCTTTACATTATAGAGCTCACTCTGGCATAACCTTTATTATGCACTCTCAAGTAGTAGAGCACTAATGCGACATACTATTTTTCTATCTCTGTCTTTAACTGCATTTTGGTTGCTTAACTCAGGTCACAACACCGCCCTCATGCTGTCATTTGGTGCGATTTCCATCGCCTTTGTTCTATACATAGCGCACCGAATGGATGTAGTCGACCACGAATCCCAGCCCTTGCATCTCACGCTAAAACTTCCCGGTTTCTATGCCTGGCTTATTAAAGAAATTATTCTCGCCAATTTTTTGGTTGTAAAACATATCTGGCTTGGCAACAAGACTATCTCTCCCACCATGGTGACCATTAAAGCCAGTCAAAAAACGGATATAGGAAAAGTCATCTACGCAAATTCTATTACGCTGACTCCGGGTACGGTTACCGTAAATCTGGAGGGTGATCAATTTATGGTACATGCTTTGCTACGGGAATCGATTGAAGATCTGCAAGCCGGTGAAATGGATCGCCGAGTTACTCAACTGGAAAACTAATGCTAATAGCTGCAACCATAGCTATTCTTGTTGTTATGATCATGGCGATCACTCGAGGAATTATGGGGCCTACGCTCTACGACCGTATACTTGCCGTCAATATGTTTGGCACCAAGACAGTTCTGCTCATTTCACTGTTAGGCTTTGTGATGGGACGGCCGGAGTTTCTGGATATTGCCATAGTGTACGCCCTCATCAATTTTATCAGTGTTATTGGCGTGTTGCGCTATTCTGACAGCTCCATATTTAAGCACAGCAGCCAACAGAAAAAATAATGAAAAAGAATTCATAATGGATACTTTCATGAATATAAGTAGCGCACTGTTTTTACTAATAGGTAGTTTTTTGTGCGTATCGGGCGGGGTTGGCATTTTGCGCTTTCCAGATTTTTATACTCGAATGCATGCGGTAGGTGTGACCGAGACTTTAGCCACCGCTATGATTTTAATCGGCCTGATGCTGCAAAATCCAGACGGCCTCGTGGTACTGAAACTCATGATAATTCTGCTAATGACCTTATTTATTAGCCCGACAGCAAGCCACGCATTGGCACAAGCGGCGATACACAATGACCTCATGCCAGAACTTGACAAGAAAGAAGATAATGAGAAGGTGAAGTCATCGAATCCCTGATTGACATCGTCTTATTGGCTTTTCTGGTGGGTATTGCCATTGCCATTGTCAGGATGAAAGACCTGTTTGCGGTAATTATGCTGTCAGGCATTTACGGACTATTGTCGGCAAGTTTTTTTGTCGCTATGGATGCCGTGGATGTGGCGTTCACAGAAGCATCTGTAGGCGCGGGTATCTCTACACTGCTTATGCTGGTGGCTCTTACCATGACAGGACGTTCAGAGCATCCCGTGCGTCATAAACCTGTATTGGCTTTAGCTGTAGTGATTGTCACGGGCGGTCTGTTGATCTACGGCACGCTGGATATGCCATATTTTGGTTCTGCAGAGGCACCCATTCATCTCCATGTTGCGCCACGATATATTAATGAGTCTATGCAGGAAATTGGCGTGCCAAATATCGTGACTTCTGTACTTGCAAGTTATAGAGCGTTCGACACCTTTGGTGAGGTGGTAGTCATCTTTACCGCTGGCATGGGGGTATTGGCACTTTTATCGGTGGTACGTCGTCCTGAGGAACTTGCAAAAATCGATTCGCTCAATGATTCAATGCATGAACAGCATTTAATTTTGCGCATTGTAACCAAAATGCTGATTCCTTTTATTTTGCTATTTGCGCTTTATGTTCAGTTTCACGGGGATTATGGGCCTGGCGGTGGTTTTCAGGCAGGCGTGATCTTTGCCGCAGCCATTATTCTATATGCCATGTTGTTCGGCATGAGCACCGCACGTCGGGTGATTAATCAGTCCTTTATTCAGTTATTTGCCGCCATCGGTGTCCTGTTATACGGTAGTGTAGGCGTGATTTCACTATTGAAAGGGAAAAACTTTCTTGATTACAGCGCTTTATCTGCCGATCCAGTTGCGGGTCAGCATCTGGGCATACTTTTAATCGAGCTGGGCGTGGGTGTCACGGTTGCATCGATTATGGTTATTATCTTTTTCAACTTTGCGGGTCGCCGGCACAATCCTCAGAATAAAGGAAATGACGACTCATGTTAATGGGACTGTACAATTACTGGATTGTGGTGGTGCTAATGATGGTCGGATTTTACATCGTGATAGCCCATGGCAACCTGATCAAAAAAATTGTTGGCCTGTCTATTTTTCAAACTTCAGTTTTTATCTTTTATATCAGCATGGCTAAGGTTGATGGTGGCACCGCCCCCATCTTGTCTGATGGGATAAGCAAATACTCGAACCCCTTGCCGCATGTTTTAATTCTCACCGCAATCGTAGTCGGTATTGCCACTACGGCATTGGGGCTTGCGTTGGCCGTCCGCATTAAAGAAGCCTATGGAAGCATCGAAGAAGAAGAAATACAAAAGAAGGATAATCTGGATTGTTAGCACATTTACCGATTTTACAAGTCATTGTGCCGATGATGGCAGCACCTTTGTGTCTGTTCCTGACACGACCCCGCCTGGTATGGCTGTTCGCTCTAATAGTGAGTGGTCTGGCCTTTCTGATCAGTTGCATTCTGTTGCAACAGGTGATGACTTCAGGCGCAATTATCTACGAACTGGGTGGCTGGGATGCCCCCTGGGGTATTGAATATCGTATCGACCAGCTCAGTGCGTTCCTGTTACTGATTATTTCAGCCGTTAGCACGGTTGTGCTGTTTGCAGCTCACACCAGCATACAGAAAGAAATCCCCGTTGATCGGCACACGTTGTTTTACATTTTGTATCTGTTGTCCCTGGCCGGTATGCTTGGTATTGTGGCAACAGGAGATGCTTTTAACGTCTTCGTTTTCCTGGAAATATCCTCTCTATCCGCCTACGCCCTGATTGCACTGGGTAAAGACCGACGCGCGCTTTGGGCCGCCTATCAATATTTGATTATGGGTACCATCGGTGCCACTTTTATTCTGATCGGTATCGGCCTGATATACCAGATGACAGGCACGCTGAATATGAATGATCTTTCCATGCGCCTGCCAGAGGTGGCACATACGAGAACTGTGTTTACCGCGTTTGCCTTTATTATTGTTGGTGTCTGTTTAAAACTGGCGCTGTTCCCACTCCATCTGTGGTTGCCTAATGCCTACGCCTATGCGCCTTCAATAATAACGGCTTTCCTTGCTGCTACAGCGACAAAAGTCGCTATTTATTTGCTTATTCGCTTTACCTTCTCGGTATTTGGCCTTTCCTTTTCTTTTACCACCTTGCCCTTACAGATACTGTTCGTGGTGCTGGGTCTGTCGGGGATATTTGCGGCTTCGACTGCGGCCATCTATCAGAAAAATGTCAAGCATCTATTTGCTTACTCAAGTATTGCCCAGATCGGCTACATGATCGTTGGCTTCAGTGTGAGTACCACGACCGGTTTAATGGCGACCTTATTACATTTGTTTAATCATGCCTTGATGAAAAGCGCCCTGTTTTTAGCATTGGCTGCTGTAATGTACCGTATCGGCGGTGTTCAATTGAGTCAGTTTCAGGGACTGGGTCGTCAAATGCCTCTCACCATGGCGGCTATTGTAATAGGCGGTTTAAGTTTAATAGGCGTGCCACTAACGGTTGGTTTTGTCAGCAAGTGGTATCTGATTCTGGCTGTGATTGAAAATGGCTGGTGGCCGGTTGCGGTGCTTATCCTGCTAGGCTCGTTACTGGCCGTTGTTTACGTGTGGCGTATTGTGGAAACAGCCTATTTTAAGCCTCCGCTAGCCGGTAGCGAAGCCATTAAAGAAGCGCCACTGTCATTCCTGGTTCCTATCTGGGTACTGGTAATAGCTAACATCTATTTTGGCATAGATACGCGTCTTAGTATTCAGGTGACGCAGGTGGCAGCGCAAAGTTTGTTTGGAGTTGGTCCACCATGAATATTTCTCTGGCGACCATGCTACAGCTCAGCATTATCCTGCCCATATTAGCGGCGTTGGGCATTGTGGCGACAGGACGAAAACCTGATCTGCGCGAGGGCGTGACGATAAGCACCTGTTTAGTACTGCTCTATTTTACGGTTAACCTTTACCAGGGTATTAAGCAAGGTGAAAGCATCAACGTACAATGGTGGGAGATTTTACCGGGTTTACAGTTGAGTTTTAATGTTGAACCATTGGGGATGATTTTCGCTTTGATTGCCAGTTTCCTCTGGCTCATTACCACCGTTTACTCCATCGGCTATATGCGCAGCCATCAGGAGCAGAATCAAACCCGATTTTACGTCTGCTTTTCTATTGCCATTGGCAGTGTGATGGGCATTGCATTTGCGGATAATCTGTTCACCCTGTTTATTTTTTACGAAACGCTGACCTTGTCCACCTATCCATTAGTTACCCATGCAGGAACGGAGGAGGCAAAAAAAGGTGGGCGTATTTATCTCGGAATATTACTCAGCACGTCCATTGTGTTTTTCATGCTGGCTATTATCAGCACCTGGTTTGTGGCGGGCACATTAGACTTTAAACCCGGCGGCGTATTTGACTCTAATGTTAATACCACGGTTGCGGGTGTGATACTGGTGCTGTTTATTTTTGGTATTGGCAAGGCTGCTATTATGCCGTTTCATCGCTGGTTACCGGCTGCCATGGTCGCGCCAACACCCGTGAGTGCCCTGCTGCATGCCGTAGCCGTGGTAAAAGCCGGTGTCTTCACTGTGTTAAAAGTGTGTGTGTTTATCTTTGGCATTGATTTATTGTCGGTGTTGCCAACCACGCAGTTTTTACTCTATCTGGCAGGCGCGTCGGTATTGCTGGCTTCACTGGTGGCTATGCGACAGGATAATTTAAAAGCAAGGCTGGCATACTCAACTGTAAGCCAGCTGGGCTATGTCACCATTGGCGCATTGCTGGCAACATCATCGGGCGTTATTGCCAGTTCGATGCATATCGCCATGCATGCCTTTGGTAAAATAACCCTGTTTTTCTGTGCGGGCGCTATTCTGGTTGCGGCGCATAAATCAAAGATAAGTGAAATGCGTGGTCTTGGCCGACAAATGCCGATCACCATGGCGGCATTTTTTATTGCCAGCCTCAGTATTATCGGTGTACCTCCGGCTGGAGGTACCTGGAGTAAATGGTTTCTGTTAATGGGTACCATGGAGGCCGAGCAATGGATTCTTATGGCCGTACTCATGATCAGCTCTTTACTGAACATTGCCTATCTATTACCGATACCTTTTCGTGCCTTTTTCCCTGGTGTTGAAACAAATTCTGTTAACGTCGGGATAAAAGAAGCACCGCTACCCTCATTAATTGCCCTGTGCATTACCACTGCGGCCTGTGTTGTCCTTTTTGTATATCCGCAACCGTTATATGAATTGGCTAAGGCTATTTTGACAACGCCGGGATTAACGTATGGACAATAAGAAAAAATATATTTTTGATAACCCCAGAAATATAAAACGACTTTTGCATTTTCTCTACGGGAGTTGCGCGCTTCTTCTTGCGCTGGATTTTGTGATCCATCGCCACGTCATCCATAGATGGGAAAACCTGTGGGGCTTCTATCCACTTTATGGTTTTGTTGGCTGTGTTGTCCTGGTGCTCGTCGCCACATGGATGCGCACTTTTCTCATGCGTCCCGAAGACTACTATGCTAGCGAAGGCAAAGCAGACTTTGATGAAAAGCCCAGCCCAGATGACAAACACAACGCAAATATAGGCGGTCACGATGTGGATGATTGAAATACCGCCGTTTGCGCTTTTCTTTATCGGCGCACTAATTGCCGCTGTCACCCGTGGCACGTTGCGCAGCGCAATTATGGTGCTCATTCCTATTGCCAGTGCGTTGCATCTGTGGACGGTGCCTGAGGGGGTTCATTTACAGTTCGCTTTTCTTGATTATCAGCTCATGCCTTACCGTGCCGATAAATTAAGTCTTATGTTTGGCTATGTATTTCACATCGCCGCATTTATTGCCATTATCTACTCCCTGCATGTTCGCGACACCATGCAACAAGTGGCCGCTATGCTCTATGCGGGCAGTGGCCTGGGCGCTGTTTTTGCTGGCGATTTATTAACATTATTTGTCTTCTGGGAGCTGCTGGCATTCACTTCAGTATTTCTTATCTGGGCACGAAGAACCCGGCGCTCCTATGTCGCCGGGATGCGTTATCTCATTATTCAGGTTTTATCCGGTGTTATTCTTCTTGCAGGCGCACTGTTTTACGCTGCTGAAAACGGCACTTTAGCATTCGGCTTTATTGGTCTGGATGGCATTGCAGGATGGCTTATATTCATTGCCTTTGGCATTAAGTGTGCCTTTCCCATGGCGCACAACTGGCTCACGGATGCATACCCTGAGGCCACTGTCACGGGTACGGTCTTTCTCAGTGCCTTTACCACCAAAGTGGCCGTCTATGCATTAGCTCGTGGATACCCCGGCACAGAACTGCTGATTTATATTGGCGCAGCGATGACCTGCTTCCCGATCTTCTTTGCGGTGATTGAAAATGATCTGCGCCGGGTACTGGCCTACAGTCTCATCAATCAGGTAGGATTTATGGTCGTCGGTATCGGTATTGGCACCGCGCTCGCCATCAACGGTGCAGTCTCACATGCCTTTAATGATGTCATCTTTAAGGGTTTGTTGTTTATGTCAATGGGGGCAGTGCTGCACATGACAGGTCGTATCAACGGCTCTGACCTGGGCGGGCTATACAAAACCATGCCTAAGACCACGGTGCTGTGCATTGTGGGCGCTGCTTCTATTTCGGCCTTCCCCTTGTTCAGTGGTTTCGTGAGCAAGTCCATGGTGATGTCTGCGGCTCTGGAAGAAGGTTTTGACTGGATATGGTTGATGCTGTTATTTGCCTCTGCCGGCGTCTTTCATCACGCGGGCATTAAAATTCCCTATTTTGCTTTCTTTGCCCATGACTCCGGCGTCCGCGCAAGTGATCCACCCAACAACATGTTATTGGCGATGTTGATTGCGGCAGGTCTCTGTATTGCAATTGGCATCTATCCTGCGGCATTGTACTCTTTGCTGCCCTACGATACGGGCTACAATCCTTACGATGCAACCCACGTATTAGCACAAACTCAGTTGCTGTTTTTCTCGGCACTGGCTTTTGTCTGGCTTAATCTTAGAGGCATGTATCCCCCTGAATTACGCTCCACGAATCTGGACTTTGACTGGATCTATCGTCGAGCCTTTCCAACAGCGTTACAAAATATGTTCTCTGTTATATGGAAGGCAGACCTCGCTTTACGTCAGGCGTTTCTCATAAGACTCGATTTATGTCTGGCTTTTCTTTCTCGAAGAAACGAGGGAGTCAGTGGTTTGATTTCACGCATTTATCCTGCTGGCAGCATGGTGATGTGGGTTGCGGTGATTCTTGCCACCTACTTATTTCTTAGTTTTATTCATTAAAAGCTTCCACGATAGTATGGCAGCTTTTGCAAGGTATAGATAAGATAAATATATGGATATAATCAATACTATATGTAGTATTTGTAATGTATTTTATGAGATTTAATCCTTGTAATTGATTTAACCACCTGGTACCAATGTACAATTGAATAAACGCGAATTTGTGCGATCCTTATAATAAGAGATAGATAATTGTTAATGGGCAACTCTCAATGTTTGCTGTATGGAGGGTGTTAAAATGACAATGAAAATTCCAGCTTTCTCAGATATCAGTGGTCATCAGGAGGTTGTTGTCCTAGAGGAAAATTCCGACGGCACATTCAGGATTACTTCTAACCATCCGCTAGGCCCTCTGGAAAGACATGTAGAAGGGCTAGGGTCACAAGTAGGCCAGTTGATTCCCCATCCATTTGACCGTGGAGAACATGTATGGACTACGCCAACGGTAAAATGCGAAACCGGCAAAGAGTATAGTTACTACCAGTACCTTCGAGATACACTGAACCAGAATAAATTGATCATAGCCAACGTGCCAGAGATGCATGGATCAGTCCACGGATTTGAACTGCATGAATTGCAATTTACCCACGATACTTCGCATGGTATTCAATCCAGAATATTGTCTAAATATGCGGAGGCAGCAGAACTTCGGTTTAAAGAAGAAGTCCCCAGCTTTTATGCGTTGTTGAGCAGGAGTGACTGACAGCCATAAAGAAAGGTCATCGCCATGCAATAAAATCTCGCGTTAGTTTTATCTTTTTCATACGCTTCTCTGGTGGTCTGGATAACATCCAGAAAATAGGAAGCTCTTTATTTGGGCAATAATGGAATAAACATAAGTCAGAGAATAAAAAACTGTCCGCAAGGAAATTAACGCTGGCTCAAAAAAGTAAGCTGATTTTAGGATCTCTTTTTTTACAATAAATTATTGCGTAGTGCAATCCCAACTGCTTCAGAACGGCTATGTGCATCCAGTTTGCTATATATTTTCTTGAAATGGTTCCGTACAGTCATTGGACTGATTGAAAGCTGTTTCGCAATCTTGTCGGTAGGGAATCCATGCGAAGCCAGTCCCAGAACCTCTGTCTCGCGTCTGGTTAGTTCATAACGTACACTGTTATCATTCAGGTTAGTACGCGCCTCACTTGCAAGACGGTTAATCAGCCGGCTGGAATTCACTCTTCTCATACTGAAAAAAGCAACCACACTATCCTTGCGCCTGTCCGTTTTCTTTGATGTTGTAGTAGGTACCCGATATGAACCAATATTTATCCATATAGGGTCACTATCCTGTCCTTTGACTATTAAATCAAAATCGGCTGGGCAACCACTGCTCTTGATTTGTTTTGATGCAGTACAGCCGCCCTTGCGACAAAAAGGATTACCGGAAAGATCCGAACCACATAGAAGAGAATGACAAAAATGACCGATTGCTTTCTTCGCGGTGTGGCCAAGCAATTTTTCACAGCCCTTATTCCAGAATGTAACACGATTATGTATATCGATACCAAATACTGCATCGGATGTATTGGAAAATACCTGATATAAACTTCTCATATAAACACGACTCTAATACAACTTTACTATCGTCATCATCATAGCGGATACTGTTAACGTAAACCTCTTTGTTATAGCCAACTGATTGATGCCATTACTCAATTTCTATACCTATAGGGATAAATAGTAATCTAAATGCCTGTGTCAGGGAACGTGACAAATTGTCGCACCTCATTTGTGATTATCGATATACTTGTGCACGAAACCGACAAACATAACCATATTAATTTTTACAGTGTTATGTAAAAAAGCAACATAATAAGACTCTTATATACTAAACATTTAGACTCATATTAGCTATAAATATAACCCACCAGCGGTATTTATTCCCCCTCCATTTTCTGCGATTGTTTTTATCAAGCCCGACTAAGGTGCTATGCATGGGTATCTTGATTTTTAAACACGTTGCTCTAACTACGTGACGGAAATTTCGTAACCCTTGACACTATAACTATAAATGACAGCAATTGTTCATAACTCAACAGAACAATTGTATACAACCTAACTGGTTTGGAGAGGTGGATTGTTATGAAAATGAAGAAAATCAAGATTCCTGCGTTTCTCATCGCAATAATTCTATTTGCCCCACTTATGACCGGCAATGCCTTCGCTCGCGGCGGCATGGGCGGAGGCGGTGGCGGAGGTGGTATGGGCGGTGGCGGAGGTGGAGGCGGCGATCCGGTTGCCGGCGAAGCGCTGTACCAGGGCATTTGTTTTGCCTGTCACGGCACCGATGCCGGCGGCAGGTTTGTGCGCACGAGCATTCGGGGCGTAGGCCCAGGAAGGATCAGCATGATGATCAACATGCGGCCCGAGATGAACTTCCTGTCGTATCTGACCAGTACGGAGATCGATAATATCGCTGCCTATCTGGGCACGTTGCCGTCCACCAGCAATCCTGAACGGCTATCCGGTTCTGGCAATTACACTACTGGCGAAGCGAAGTTCAGAGAAAACTGTACCGGCTGTCATGCCATGGGCACCAGCGCCCGCACCGGACCCGATCTGATCGATGTAACCAACAGCAGAAGGCCGGTATGGGTGCAGGCCTTCATCGCTGAACCGACTGCCATGATCAGTCATAGCGCGTTTGGAGACGGTCTGGAAAACTATCCTTACTGGATGAGCGATACCAACCTGTCCGACTATGATGCGCTCGACATCTCGGCCTATCTTAATTTGCAGCAGGTTCGTTCTGAGACGCCGCCTAAAACGCTGTCAGAGGCGGAGCTTGATGCGACCAAGGATCTCTACTTCAACCGCTGCGCAGGTTGTCACGGCCTCTATCGTACGGGCGCTACAGGACCTGTTATCGATGAAGCCCGCTCGCAGGAGATTGGTACCGACGGCCTCAGAGCCATGTTGCTCCACGGTTCACCTGCGGGTATGCCTAACTTCGGCACGTCCGGTATCTTAAGTGATACCGACATGGATAACCTGGCGGCCTTCCTGCAATTGCCACCACCGGAAGCACCTGCCTTGCCGATGCCGGAAATCCAGGCCAGCTGGCAGGTATTCGTGCCAGTAGCCGATCGCCCCACATCACCACAGACCACGCGTGACTGGGAGAACTACGTTGGTGCCGTACTGCGTGACGACGGCAAGATCGCAATCTTCGATGGTGACACACGCGAAGAAGTCGCCCGTGTTGACGTAGGCTTTGCTGTACACATCCTGCGTTCATCATCATCCGGTCGTTACTTCTACGCCATTGGCCGTGATGGTCTGGTCACCCTGATTGATCTGTGGGCGAGCACGCCAAATGTCGTGGCGCAAGTGAAGGGTTGCCATGATGCCCGGAGTGTTGATGGTAGCAAGCTCCCCGGTTATGAAGACAAGTACCTCATCGAGGGTTGTTACTGGCCACCGCAGTATGTTGTCTATGACGGCCTGACACTCGAACCATTGACCCGTCAGGATGTTCCGATGGTCAACATCAATGGTGAGACACTGCCTGAGGTCCGTGTTGCGGCCATTGTAGCCTCACACACTGCGCCAGTCTGGTTGGTTAACCTGAAGGAGAGTGGCTATGTCGGTGTTGTTGACTACTCACAGCCTGACTTCCCACTGGTATCAAACATTGCTACCGAGCTCTTCCTGCACGATGGTGGTCTTGATAGTACCGGGAAATACTTCCTGGCGGCGGCCAATGCCAGCAACAAGATGGTAGTGGTTGATATCGACAGTCAAAGCTTCGTTACCAGCATCGAGGTAGGCAACGTGCCACATCCAGGTCGTGGGGTTAACTGGGTTGATCCGGTCTATGGTCCGGTCAACGCTACACCTCATATCGGTAGTGCCTTTGTCTCCGTGTACGGTACGGATCCGGTCAACTATCCAGAGAATGCCTGGAAAGTGGTGCGTGAAATCCCGTTACCTGCTTCGGGTTCACTGTTCATCAAGTCCCACCCGAACTCACCGTGGGTACTGGTCGATATGACCTTGAGCTCAACCAACGACAAGCAGATCTGTGCCATCGCCAAATCAACCGGCACAGTGGATCGTTGCTTTGACGTGGCGGTAGCCGGTAAAGCGGTACACCAGGAGTTTAACAGGGACGGTAGTCAGGTCTGGATATCAGACTGGGCCGGTTCAGGCGGCGGACAGGTTGTCCTGGACGGCACCACTCTGGAAGTGATTGAACGAATCACACTTCCAGCGACTACTGGTAAGTTTAATGTGTATAACACAGCTCACGATATCTACTGAGTTTACAGGAGGCGAGTAAAAAACGGGTACCCCATTTCGGGGTGCCCGTTTTTTTGTCTATACTAATACCCAGGTTTTGGAGGAAAAGTGAAAATTAGAATCGCCTTTATATTGGTCGCAATATTCCTGTCCGCATGTGCAAACAACATCATTGTTAATGACGCATCAAAAATTGAGCTTGCAAAAAAGGCCATCAACGAAAATTGTCTGGCTAATATAGATTATGAAATCGTCGTCGTTAAAAATGTCTCTGTCGATATAAAGCACAAAAGCGCCAAGGCTAGAGTTAGTTATTCAAAAAGATACCGCGCCGGTATTCTTATGCTGGTGCTTGGGGATAACCGAACCGAAGAATTGAAAAGTATACGTAAGTGCGCATCTCAATACATGGATACATTGTTAGAAGAGTTATTTAAAGCTGAAACAGCCCGTAAGACAGAATAGTGTAACGTAAGGGACAGCTCTAGAAGGTTGAAGGTATTCTCAACCGGGATTCTTATTAACACGCTGTACCTGGGTAATCCATAAGTCTGTTTGAATATAACAGTGACTCTATTAAGGAGCTTAAGCAGGACATCCTTTCTGCAATTGTAAAAAACTGGAAAGACATGAATTCCACTACCAGGACAAACAATCAATACCACTGATCAATATGTCTAACCTGGTAGGATAGAAAGAGAAGAGAGCTTAACAAAGTATCTGGAATTAGTTGACCGTAACACTTGCAAGGAATTTCTCAGTATGTTTTAGTCTTTTCTCATACGCTTCTCTGGCGATCTGGATATCCTCCAGGAAATAGGGAAGCTCCTTCATTAATAGAGCCTGTGGCCCATCGACCAGTGCCTTGCCCGGATCTGGGTGGAAATCAACCAGTACCATATTGGCACCCGCAATGACCCCCTGTGCTGTTACATGCATGACATCCAGAATATTATCAGGCCCTGAATCACGCGTACCAACGGAATGAGATGGGTCAATACAGACAGGCATTCGGGTCAGGCGCTTCACTACAGGAACTTGTGCAAAATCAACAAAATTACGATGAGGATCACCCATATTGGTTTTCATGCCGCGCAAGGCAAAAATGACGCGTGCATTCCCTTCACTGGCCAGGTACTCGGCGGCATTTAACGATTCTTCCAGTGTTATACCAAAACCTCTTTTCAGTAACACTGGAAATTCTTTTTCCCTTCCGGCACTTTTTAATAATTCAAAGTTCTGTGTGTTTCGTGTACCTATTTGAAGCATTACTCCAGTTGGGTGCCCGGTTTGTTCAAGGACTTGATGGATCTCCTCGATATGCGTTTCATGAGTAACCTCCATAGCTACTACCTTGATACCGTATTTTCCAGCGAGTTCGAAAACATAGGGCAAACATTCTTTTCCATGTCCCTGAAATGAGTAAGGGCTGGAGCGTGGCTTATAGGCTCCCATTCTTGTACAGGTTTGTCCATTTTCCTGCAGGGCCTTCATCATGGCTTCTACATTTTTCGGGTTATCTACTGCGCAGAGTCCGGCAAAGACATTCAGATTATCCTGGCCAAAATGAACACCATTATAGTCAAAGTGACTGGCCCGAAGTTCATCCTTGTGTCTTCCCAGAATTCTGTATTCATCTGAAATACGTATTGCACGTTCAACACAGGGCAGGGCGCTCATTTCTTCTAAGGAAAGACTGGAGGTCTCACCAACCAAATATACTTCCGTCAGAACCTGTTTTAACCCCTTCACCTCATGAATACGTGTCTGTATAGAAGGCAGTTCGTGCAAATATCCCATCAGGGTTTTATATTCATCGCTGGAAGTATCTACATCTGGCGTTAATATCAATATCATGCTAAGTCTCTATAAATCAAAAGTTGTTCTCGTTTTCATGTAATAATTGCATTGTATTATCTGAGCGTATTGTTGGCAATCAGTCCCGGAAACGCTGTAATAAACCATCATAGGCATCAATGCGTCGGTCCCTTAGAAATGGCCATACTTGTCTTACTTCTTCACTGCGCGCCAGGTTTATTTCAGCGTGTAAGATTTCCTCACGGTCCGAACTCGCCTGGGCAAGAATTTCCCCCTGTGGCCCCGAAACAAAACTGCTGCCCCAAAATTGTATCCCCTTATCTTTGCTGTCCGGGCCTGTCTCAAAACCTGTACGGTTACAACTCAATACCGGGATGCTGTTAGCTATGGCATGAGAGCGTTGAATGGTTATCCATGAATCCAGTTGGCGTTGTTTTTCATTTTCATCATCGACAGGATCCCAGCCAATAGCCGTTGGGTAGAGTAACAATTCAGCGCCCGCCAATGCCATAAGACGTGCAGCTTCCGGGTACCATTGATCCCAACACACCATTATGCCTAGTTTTCCTACAGAGGTTTCGATCGGGGTAAAGCCAAGGTCGCCCGGAGTAAAATAGTATTTTTCATGATACCCGGGGTCATCCGGAATATGCATCTTCCTGTATTTTCCCGCAATGCTGCCATCTTTTTCGATTACTACTGCGGTATTGTGATACAGCCCCGCCGCTTTTTTTTCGAATATTGAACAGACAATAACGATACCAAGTTCTTTGGCAAATTCAGATAATGTATTTGTTGTGGGGCCGGGAATAGTCTCTGCCAGCTCAAAATTGGCCTCGTTTTCGGTCTGGCAAAAATAAAGACTGGAATGTAATTCCTGTAACAGGACAAGGTCGGCACCATCATTTGCAGATGACCTTATGCCTGCAATTGAATGCTCAAGGTTTTGCCTTGTCTTTTCAGTGCAGCATTGCTGAATCAAAGCGACCCTTATTATTTTGTTAGGCATTATTATATATAGAGTAAGACAATATGATTTCTTTCAATTATTGAGCATACTGGATAATTGCATGGTGATACAGTGCAAGCTCCCGAATTGCTGTATAAGAGGTGTGCAGTCTATACCAATAATCTCTCGATCCGGAAAACAGCCTGACAAAACTTCCAGTGCCATTTGATCTGTTTTTGTATCTCCATATACAGGAACCAGTACTGCGTCATTAATAATCAGAAAATTGGCATATGTGGCAGGCAGTCGGTCACCCTGCTTATTATATATCGGTTCT
>DAOWEP010000107.1 GCA_030638455.1 Gammaproteobacteria bacterium | reverse complement strand
TTGCCGATAAGGAATACATCGCCCAGCATCTGGATGATAGCGACATAAAGTTACTAGATACACGCACACCAGAAGAGTTTTCAGGAGCCAAAAAGTATGCGGAGCGAGGCGGCCACATCCCTCATGCTACAAACATGGACTGGATATTTGCTATTGACCAAAATAAAAACCTGCGCCTGAAGCCCGATAAAGAATTACGAAAATTACTGGAAGCACAAAGCATCACACAGGACAAGGAAGTAATCGTATACTGCCAGACACACCACCGTTCTTCGCACACATATATCGTACTTAAACATTTGGGATACAAAAACCTGAAAGGCTACCATGGCGCATGGTCTGACTGGGGAAATGACCCGGACGTGCCTGTTGAAAGCTAATACCTACTAAAAGATATCTACTTAAAGATACCATTGCTTAAAGACAGTTTTTACTTAAAAAAGTTCTCGCGAAAATACTGTAACTCTTTAATCGATTCCTTAATATCATCCAGGGCAAGATGGGCCCCACTTTTCTTAAATCCATCATTTAATGATGGCTGCCAACGTGCCGCCAACTCCTTGATGGTACTTACATCCAGATTGCGGTAATGAAAAAAAGCCTCCAGGTCCGGCATCAACCTTGCCATGAATCGCCGATCCTGACAAATACTGTTTCCACACATTGGTGACTTCCCTGCTGGTACATACTGACGCAGGAACTCCAGTGTTTGTTGTTCTGCATCAGAGACAGAAATCGTGCTTTCCAGCACCCGTTTGGTCAAACCTGATTTCCCATGTTGCTTCGTATTCCAGTCATCCATGCCTTTCATAATCACTTCACTCTGATGAATAGCCAATACCGGCCCTTCCGCCAGTGTATTTAGCTGACTATCAGTAACAATCGTAGCAATCTCAATAATATAGTCATTCTGAGTATCCAGACCGGTCATTTCCAGGTCAGTCCAAATCAGGTTATTCGGGTCTTGGGCCATTTATAGTTTCCTAGAGTAGTGTAATTATAAGACAGAATATTAGTATGTATGCCCTGCTGATACAAACTAGACGTATAATGATCTTTTACATACCATACGTGGCAAATCAATAGCCTTAATATCTGATCAAAGGAAATAGTGTTATCCATATGAACGAGTTTACCTATGTGTTTCTTTGCTTTCTGGGCGCAAGCCTGATCCTGCAATACTGGCTGGCCTCACGGCAGTACCAGCATGTACTCAAACATCGTAGCCAGGTGCCGGATGCCTTCAAGGACAAGATTGGCCTGGATGAGCACCAAAAGGCAGCGGACTATACCTTTGCGAAGATCAAACTGGGTCGGGTAGACCTTCTTGTTAGTGCAGTCCTGTTATTGGGCTGGACAATCGGAGGGGGTCTTGAACTGCTGGACCAATACTGGCGCGGCCTCGAGCTCTCCTCAATCCAGACAGGCATAGGTATGATGATCAGCGCCATGCTGGTCATGTCTGCACTTGACCTGCCACTTGCTGTCTACAGCACATTTGTAATCGAAAAGAAATTTGGCTTTAACAAGACTACCGTAAAACTTTTTATCATCGACCTGATCAAGGGCGCCGCACTTACCCTGGTCATTGGCACTCCACTACTATGGGTAGTACTCTGGATCATGGAGATCTCGGGGCCGCTCTGGTGGTTATATGTATGGGCCGTCTGGTTCTCCTTTGGCCTGATTATGATGTGGGCCTACCCCGCCTTTATTGCACCCCTGTTTAACAAGTTTAACCCGCTGGAAAATGAAGAGCTAAAAACCAGAATCGAGAACCTCATGAAAAAATGCGGATTCATCAGCAATGGCATTTTTGTAATGGACGGTTCAAGACGATCATCACACGGTAATGCCTACTTTACAGGGCTTGGCAATAACAAGCGTATCGTATTTTATGACACCCTGATCGAAAGCCTGGAAGATGAGGAAGTCGAAGCCGTACTAGCACACGAACTAGGACACTTCCGCCTTAACCATATCCGCAAACGAATGATCGGAATGGCCATAATGAGCCTTGCTGCTCTTGCACTATTGGGCTGGCTGATTCAGCAACTCTGGTTCTTTACCGGCATGGGTACCAGCACACAATCAAACTACATGGCGCTGATGTTATTTATGATGGTTCAACCGGTATTCGGGTTTTTCCTGACACCCATAATGGCGGGGCTTTCCAGAAAGCATGAATTCCAGGCAGATGCATATGCCGCAAGCCACAAGGACGCCAGCATACTGGTGCGCGCATTGGTAAAACTATATAAAGAAAATGCCAATACACTGACACCTGATCCAGTATACTCGAATTTTTATGATTCACACCCACCAGCACCGGTACGAATTGCACATTTACAGCAACAACCACAGCCAACTTAACAGATAATACCTGGATGCATAAAGATCAATTGCTTAAGGAAACCACATAATGTCGGGCCTGACAGACCGACATTGCTCCCCACCTAAATCGGGCAGCGCTACAACTTCATCCTCGCAGGCAAAGGATTTACTGGCACAGCTTCATGCGGACTGGCAAATAGACAACCAAAGCAACCTGCTTAAACGAGATTTTTTATTCAAAAACTTTCATGAGACCATGGCCTTTGTTAATGCTATGGCCTGGATAGCGCACCAGGAAGACCACCACCCGGACTTTGAAGTCGGCTATAAACATTGTCTGATTCAATACACCACTCATGCAATTGGTGGCCTGTCTGAAAACGATTTCATTTGCGCGGCAAAGATAGATCAGCTGGTTAAGGAACCTCTGGATAAGTCATGAACGAATATCTTGAGTCTAAAATTTCCAACTCGATTGCTGTTCCAGACGCAATTCTACCTCCTCCATCCATGGAGTCGTGCTTCGTTGCAAAACTTCGCAATAGCTTGCTATTGCCTGCATGGACGCAGGTAAGGAGCGTGAGCAGGGATGCGGGAGCTTTACGTGCGTTTTGCGCCTCGCATTTAAAAATTTTAGCTCTCAATCTTATTACGCCCAGACTTATCCAGAGGCTCCTTAAATGAAAACCATTTCTGTATTTCCTCGCTGTACTGGCGAAATAGCATTTAGCTAATTAATAATGGCAAAGCGCAGACTCACAGAAAGACAAAAGGAACGCATTTCCGCTATACAGGAAAAACGTCGGCAACGCGTAAGTGAAACCGACAAGGAGCAAGATGGCGCACTGGGATCGGAGCAAATCGGCACCATCATCTCCCACCACGGTCGGTCTGTAATAGTAGAAGACACACAAAGCAAACTCATCCGTTGCTCAGTAAGACAAAACTTGAAGGCTCTGGTATGCGGGGACAGTGTTGTCTGGCAACCCATAAATAAAGAAGATGGTGACAACAGGGAAGAAACCAATCAACAAGGGATTGTCACCGCCATACAGCCAAGATCAAGTCTGCTGGCAAGACAACTACCCGGCGGAGAAATTAAATCCGTAGCCGCCAATGTTGATCAAATAGTTATCATGGTCGCCACAAAACCAGCCCTCAGCGAACCCCTGATAGACCGCTACCTTGTAAACGCGGAAATCACAGGTATCAAACCGGTTATCATCGTAAATAAAATTGACCTGCTAGATGAAGATGGATTCATTGAACTGAAACAAAGAATGAAACTGTATTCAGATATTGGCTACCCGGTTCTATTTTTCAGCGTAAAACAAGATATCGGGATCAATCAGGTTACAGAAAAATTAAATCAGAAAACCAGCATTCTTGTAGGACAGTCCGGTGTAGGAAAGTCCTCGCTGGTCAAGCAACTTCTGCCGGAACAGGAAATCACCATAGGCAAGCTGGGCGATACCGATCTTGGCAAGCACACCACCACTACATCGGTGTTATATCACCTGCCTTGCGGAGGAAATCTGATCGACTCCCCCGGAGTAAGGGACTTCGGTGTATGGCATATAGATAAAGACAATATCACAAAGGGGTTCGTTGAATTTAAAGACTATCAGGGTAAATGCAAATTCAGAAACTGTAGCCACACTATAGAACCGGAATGTGCATTTAAAGGTGGCGTGGAATCCGGGAAAATCAGCTAAAAACGACTGGAAAGTTATTTATCAATCGTTCAGTCTATTGAAGAGAATCACAGTTGATCATGACATTAAAACAACTATCCCGGCGGCCAGTCCATTTGTCTGCCGCCCAGTAGATGCAGGTGGATATGGAACACCATCTGCCCAGCATCTGCATTGCAATTGATTACCGTCCTGTACCCTCCTTCTGACAAGCCTTTTTGTTTCGCGACTTCTTTTGCGGCCAGAAGCAATTTTCCCATTACCTCAGCATGTTTGGCTTGCAGGTCATTCAGGGTCGCTATATGAATACGTGGGATGATCAATACATGCACAGGGGCTTGCGGGTTAATATCATTAAATGCCAGAACATCATCATCCTCATACACAACATCAGCCGGAATTTCCTTGTTTAGCATTCTACAAAACAGGCAATCAGTCATTCTTTATTCTCCACTTACTCATTTCATAAACACTCATCTTATAAAACACTCTACGCATATACATCAATGGATCCAGTTATATTAACAAGTCCCTCTTGTGCCAGAACTTCATTTTGCTTATAGGCTTCTACCGCGGCCCTTCTGCTATAGTCGTTGACGGGGGACTTTGGCTGATAACCGGGCCGTTCACGTTGCGTGGAGGTATACCCTTCCTTACTGCTGCTTGCTGAACTCCCGGGAGTACTTCTGCTATAGAGTACTTCACCTTGCAATACCGGCCCTTCCCGGTCATTTGCGGCAACAGGAATATTATTGGGATTTAACTGTCTCTTTATGTCACGCGCAACTGCATCACCGGCATTACGGTCCGGTGCCAGTGCCATGTTTTGAGGATTCACGGCTACTGGAAAGGCGGCAATTTTCATACGCGATACCAGAGGCTAGTCAGTTTCGGGACTACTATAGAAGCATAACACAGCAGCGTAAAACTGCTTTATAAAATTAACTAGATAATATATAAGTTTTTTATTGGAGTTTCTGGCCTGAATACGGCCGGGAGATATTATACTTCCCGTCGGTCAGCAAAGGCATGAGACAGGGTTCCACCATCAATATATTCCAGCTCCCCCCCCATCGGAACACCGTGTGCGATCCGGGTGGTATGGATATCCCTTTTACGTGCCATTTCACTTATATAATGAGCCGTGGCCTCACCCTCTACCGTGGGATTGGTCGCCAGTATCAATTCCTCGACCTCATCTGCATCCAGCCGGTCAGCCAGATTTTTTAACCCCAATTCTTTAGGGCCTATACCATCTAATGGAGATAAATGTCCCATCAACACATAATACAAACCACGAAACCCTGTGGCCTTTTCTACCACCAGCGCATCGGCAGGCGTTTCAACAATACATAACTTGCTTTGATCGCGACCGGGATTCATACAGATCGCGCAGGTTTCCTCTTCAGTAAGCGTCCTGCATTTATTACAATGCCCTACTTTTTCTACCGCGTCTTTCAGGCTCTCCGATAATTGCACTGCACCTTTTGTATTGCGCTCCAGCAAATAAAATGCCATTCGCTGTGCAGATTTTGGACCCACACCGGGCAATACACGCAAGGAATCAATCAGGCGATCTATTACCCGTGAAAAACTGACGCTATCTGTATTTCTTGAAGAATGCATGCAACCGCTAGAATGGTAACTTGAAACCAGGTGGTAACGACATACCCGCAGTCATGCCGGACATTTTTTCCTGGTTGTTTTTTTCTACCTTATGCACGGCATCATTTACAGCGGCAGCAATCAGGTCTTCAAGCATATCCCGATCGTCGCCGAAGAGACTGTCATCAATCTTTATCCTTTTTACCTCATGCTTTCCTGTCATCACGACACTCACCATACCACCCCCGGACTCACCGGTAACTTCCATCCTGGCCAACTCTTCCTGGGCCTTTTGCATGTTTTCCTGCATTTGCTGGGCCTGCTTCATTAGCCCACTCATTCCGCCTTTCATCATCTGGATTTACCTCTAGATCACTCTCAATAAAAAGTTAAAAAAACTAGCAACCGCTCATTCATTTGGCCGTATCAAGTCCGGACGAACCTCTGCATTAAAAACCTTTTGCAGATCCTGTACAACTGCATCTTGCTGTATGGATTGCACTGCCTGCTGATGTCTTTCCATCTCTATACGTTTAGTCCTTGCCGCTGGCGTTTCTGCCTCTGGTTCCTCAACACTGATATCGAGTGTTACCGATGCACCAAAATATTTCTGTAATGCCTGCTCCAGACGCTTTTTTGCATTGGTAGTACAAATCTGTTCGTATGTCGGATCCAGCACCAGTTTAATCGTATTTTCATCCTTGCTTTTCAGTACACTGTGCAAGGCAAGTTCCCTGGCTGCCGCCCTGATGCCGGTTTCACTAATGATCTGACTCCATTCATCGTCCTCTCCCTCAGGCAATGTGGGCTGAACCATACCAACCTTTTGCTCCGGCTCTGGCTGCTGCTGTTTTGGTTGATGTGGCTGTGATTGTAGCTCTGGCTCCTGTATCTGCGCTTTATCTTGTTTGGCCTGTGCCCTGGCCGTCGTCGCGCCCTTCCCGGCCCCGGCAGACATACCTGCCTGCATCCCTTCCCTGTTTCCTGTTTCCTGTTGTTCGGTAGCTTTAGATTTGGTGAACGCCGTTGTTTGAGAAGCCTGACGCGGAGACTGCACTACTGATGCTGCCGGCCTGAAACCCAGCATGCGCAACAGGATCATTTCCAGTCCGCTACGCGGATCCGGGGCAAGGGCCAGATCCCGGCTTCCTATCAAGCCAATCTGGTAAAACAACTGCACATCCTCAGGACTAACGGCCTCCGCAAGCGACAGTACAATCTCCCGATCACCCAGGCTATCATCTATAGCCTCTGAAGAAACCTG
>DAOWEP010000047.1 GCA_030638455.1 Gammaproteobacteria bacterium | reverse complement strand
TAAGGGGCTGAAGGTGGTCAGGATGAATGTCCTGGATGCAACTCCGCTTGATGAAAATGCTCTTGCAGATATAAAGAAGTATGTTGCTACAAAAGTATCCAGGCTATATAAACATGAAATTGAAATTGAATTGCATGGTAACTACTTCAGTACCTATGAATATTTGAGGCGGCTTGAGTCTTACAATCGGGCGTTTTACTGGAATGAAATAACCTACAAAGCGCTGGCATGGCCGACGGCATCAATTAATCTTAAAGTTTATACGCTGAGTTCCAGAAAGGATGGAGCGGGTGCGTAAATGGTGCTTTATTGTTTGTGTGACAGGAGTGACGATGGTGTTGCCATTTTCTATTGCAAATAGCAGTGCTGAAGATGTCCAGGGCAAAGTGGTTGTTGGGTCAAAAGATGGCAATAGGACCAAAATAATAAAGCGGTCGAAGTATCTGGATACGATTAAGGATTCATTAATGTCTGAAAAGCTTAAAGAGATGCCAGTAGCTCCGGATTTATATAAAGGCTTCAGGGGTATGAGGGATCCCACTCGCCCCACAAAAGGAACAGTGCTGAAGTCTGTAGAAGAAAGCCAGGCTAGAATTACAGGTGGTGAAGGCCGGGGTGGTGAGATCAGCTCTTCGTGGGTGTTGACATCCACGATTGTCTCGCCAGGCAGAAGAACAGCCATTATAAATGGTAAAACGGTAACTAAAGGCGACAAAATTAACGGTGCTGTTATACTGGGAATATTCCCGGCATCTGTGAAGATAAAAAAAGATAATAAAGTGACTGTTCTGGATATGTCATCCAGGTCAATTAAAAAACCTTCGAGATAAGATGGAGCAAGGGTTGATGGTAAGTGGCGTTAATAAAATTTATTTTCTATTCGTTGTTTGTAGCTTTCTTCTTCTTGGCGCATGCCAGAAAAATGCTCGAGTATCTGAACCTGAGTCCGAATCTGAAATTAGTCGGGTACTTAACCAGAGTATAGAGCAAAACCAAAATATAAAACCACGGGCGCCAACCCCACCTCCTGAGGTTAGTGCTGCATTGCTTCCACCTATAAATGTGGATCTAACCAGGTCCGAGTATGCCACCAATAAAAATGACGAGCCTCGTTTTGATATTACAGCAGACGATACTACGGCGCGTTCATTTTTTATGAGTCTGGTAAGCGGTACCCCCTATAACATGGTAGTACATCCTTCCTTGACAGAAGCAATTTCATTAAGCCTGAAGAATGTGACCGTCGATGAGGTAATGAAAACGGTTCACCATGTATATGGTTATGAGTATCGTCGCACCCAGTCAGGCTATGAAGTACTGCCAGCAAAAATCAGAACAAAAATATTCAAGGTAAATTATTTAAACGTTAAACGCACTGGATCATCTAACATAAGTGTTGCCGCAGGACAGGTCAGCGGTTCAGTGGATAGTGGTGGTGCGAGTGGTGGTGCGAGTGGTGGTGTGAGTGGTGGTGGAGGTAGTGAAATGACCACTACCTCAGAATCCGATTTCTGGCCAGGGTTGAAGATAACACTGGAATCCATGATTGGAGAAGAGGGTGGGCGCAAGGTAGTTATAAACCCGCAAACGGGTATTGTAATTGTGAGGGCCATGCCAAAAGAACTGCGTATCGTGGAAGAATATCTCAATGCTACCCAGGATATTATTCAGCGTCAGGTTATTCTGGAAGCCAAGATACTGGAAATCAGGTTGAATGATAAATTCCAGACAGGTATTAACTGGTCTGCTTTGGGAAGCCTGGGAACAGGCAAATCAGCCCTGTTTGGTCAAACAGGGGGAGGCAGTATTATTAACAATGGAATTAATCCGTCCAACATTGAAGGAAACCTGGGTGTTCTGGATCCAGACAACCTGGCTCAAGTGACAGGCACCGATACATCAGCATTTGGAGGAATATTTTCAGTGGCGGTAAATGCCAATGACTTTACTGCCTTCATAGAGTTGATGAAAGGTCAGGGCGATGTTCAGGTTCTTTCCAGTCCACGTATCTCTACCGTTAACAACCAGAAGGCCGTGATTAAGGTAGGACAGGATGAGTATTTTGTTACCGATGTGGGTACCGATGTAACGACTAGCACTGTTGGTACCAATGAGACTTCGAATGTCACCCTGGCTCCCTTCTTCTCCGGTGTGGCTTTGGATGTAATCCCACAAATTGATGAAAATGACATAGTGACCTTATATGTTCATCCGTCTGTGAGTGAAGTTACAGAGACACTGAAGGATGTTGGTCAGGCTGATAGGGTTGGTCTGGCAACAAGTTCAATTAGGGAGTCTGACAGTATTGTGCGTGTACAAAGCGGACAGGTCGTAGTCATCGGTGGTCTGATGCAGAATCTAACAGAAAAATACAGGACATCAGTTCCAGGGCTAGGTGATCTGCCTTTTGTAGGTTCAATATTTGGGCATAGACAGGATGTTGTTGAGAGAAGTGAGCTAGTGATTTTATTGCGACCGATTGTGGTTAAAGGTAACCGGACATGGACTAAAAGGCTGGAAACGAGAAGACAGGCAACGAAAAACTTCACGCACAATAATTAATGATATGCGTATTCTAAAGTATGATATCCAAAGCAATGTCTATGAAATAGAGGGTCGCTTTCAGGGCAGTACCCCGTCAAGTTAGTATTGATGGGTTCAGAGCCACGCTTACAATATTTTGACTAGTTCCCAGGGTTAAACGATCAATAAATTGACACATGAAATTAGTGTTCCATGGTTTCATAAGAAAATATTCGTTTATAAACAAAAAGTTATAATAAATAATGCGAAAATCTTCTGGTTTATCAAAATAGAGCAAAGAATGGTACGGATTTTGCTTAAATATCGTTATATTGTTGGATACCTGTTTTTTGTTTGTTATGGCTAAGGGTTATCCCGGTAAGAAATCAGGTTGTTGAAAGAGGATTTTTTACTTAAGCCAGTAAAATGGATAAAGCAGCTCAGCAAATGTACGCAACATATGAGAAAAAAATATGTACCTTGAACATTTTGGCATGCAGGAACTTCCGTTTTCGCTGACACCGGATACCAGTTTTTATTATGACTTTGATAGTCATCGTGATGCCTTTAATGTATTAAAGGTAGCGTTGCATGCCGGGGAAGGGTTTATCAAGATCATAGGAGAGGTGGGTTCAGGGAAAACCATGTTATGCAGGAAGTTGCTGAATACACTGGATGACCAGTATTTCATTACCGCGTATATTCCCGACCCCTTTTTGACACCAGATACACTGCGGATGTCACTGGCCACTGAATTAGGCATCAAGTTTGACAAGGATATACATCAACACCAATTGCTTGAGCTGATTAAAGAAAAACTGATTCAGCAGAGTGCCGTATATCGAAGACCAATACTATTGCTGGACGAAGCACAGGCATTACCAGATGAAAGTATAGAAGCATTGCGCCTTTTAACAAATCTGGAAACAGAGAAAACCAAACTGCTACAGGTCGTATTGTTTGCACAGCCAGAGCTGGATGTGCGACTAAGCCAGCCACACCTCAGGCAACTCAGGCAGCGTATTATTTTCTCGCAAACACTTAAGGCCATTGACCAGGAAAGCCTTGAGGGTTATATCTCACATCGCTTGCTGGTAGCCGGTTACCAGGGTCAGCCCATTTACGGAAAGCAGGCATTGAGATCCTTATACAGGGCAAGTCAGGGTGTTCCACGGGTAATTAATATTTTATGTCATAAATCCTTGATGGCTGCTTACGGTGAAGGAACCAGAAGGGTAACCAAAAGACATGTAGACCTTGCCGTTAACGATACTGAAGATATTTTGCCAGAGCGGCCATTCTGGAAGAATATTCTTTCATGGCCATCCATGCGTGTATAGGGCGCGCATAAAGAATATAATCTTAAGGGCAGTAGTTGCAATGATGTTGTTTTAGACATATTTTCTTTATTTACGATAATAAATTGATGGCAATAACTTCATGAGCTTGATCAATTCAACATTAAGGGATCTGGACAAGCGACGTGAGAAAGAGTCGGTTAAGAAAAGATCATTTCTAACAGAAGTACTCTTATCAGCGGGTAAAAACAAAAAATTCAAGATACCAGGGTTCATTCAATTCGGGATCATCATGTCCCTGATGGTGACGGTAGGTGTAGTATTATGGAGCCAGTATAAGGAAACAATCCGGGTGCAATATGACGAGTACATCAGTTCACTGATGGATTCAGAGAAAATTCCAGTAAAGCCGGATCCTAAACCTGTTCCTGTATTAGCATCCAGAAAACAACCGCCTGTTCAAGCTCCGCCCGTTGAAAAAGAAAGAGATGCTGTAAACGCGGAAAGTGGTACAGAAATTGTTGTTGCTACCAGAGCAGTTCCGGATCAGGTGAAGCCACCCAGAGCCAAAACTATCGTTAAGGCAACCAAGCCAGAACCTGTACCCAAAACCAAAAAAGTTGGCAAAGTAGCCAAAAAGATTCATCCACGCACTAAAGAAAAACGTGCAGAACTTGGTATAGATAAAGCATTGCGTTTTATAAAAAAAGGAGATTACAAAGAGGGTGAAAAGCAGCTTAGGCGTGCAATTTGGCTATATTTTGATAGTCTTAGAGCAAGGGAGATCCTCGCCATGCTGTTGATTAATCAGGGACGTATAAGCGAAGCAGCGAAGTTGCTTGTCGAAAGTCTGGATGTTGCACCGTATCATTCGCCTTTTGCGAAGTTATATGCGCGTATACTTGTAAATCAGGGTGATACATCAATGGCCATCATGATACTTGAACAGGCGCAGCCCGATATAATAGAAAACCCTGAATATCATTCTTTTCTGGCGGCCTTATATCAGAAGCTATCCATGCATGAGAGGGCTATTGGTAAATACAGGCAAGTATTGAGTATTCGACCGGACGTTGGTGCCTGGTGGTTAGGGCTGGCAATTTCACTTGAAGGGAAAGGGCGAATAACGGATGCAATAGCAGCCTATAGAACGGCACGTAAAAGTAGTAATCTCAATGATAATATTATTGCCTATATTAATAACAGGTTAAATATCCTGTCTGAATCCTGAGTAATGAAATATCCAGAAAATATAGTTAAGTGCCTGAACATTTATCAGAGGTTCATCTAGATGGGTATTGATGAACGTAATAAGCTAGGTGAGATCTTGACCGAGTCAGGTCTGGTGACCAGGGAACAGCTTGCGGATGCACTTGTTGAGCAGAGTGAAAGTGGCCGTAAGCTTGGTCAGATTTTGATAGAAAGGGAACTTATCAATGAGGTTCAGCTTCACAGGGCACTGTCACAACTATTCAACACCCCTTTCACAGACCTGAGTATTATCGAACCTGATCCGATCGTAGCAAGAACTATCCCCGAAACCATGTCGCGTCGCCACCGTATGCTGGTACTGGAAGACAAAGGTGATGCGCTGGTAGTGGCGATGGCCGAGCCTACTAATATATTTGCCTATGATGAGCTTGTTCATTATGTCAAGCGACCAATCAAATTAATGCTGGCAGATGAGAATGACATTATTCGGTGTATTGACCAAGTCTATCAGAAGGGTGACGAAATACAGGATCTTGTAACAGAGCTTAGTGCAGGATATCAGGAATTTCATAAAGATGAAGAGCTTCCTAAGTCAGAATCAGATGTACCGGTAATCAAATTGATTGCTACGATCTTCGCGGATGCCGCCAGAACCAATGCATCTGATATCCATATTGAGCCTGATGAAAATGTACTGCGTATTCGTAGGCGTGTGGACGGGTTTCTCCATGAACAGGTATTGAATGAGAAGCATGCTATTAAAGCCATGGTGTCGCGCCTTAAACTGATTTCTAATCTTGATATTTCTGAAAGCAGGATGCCTCAGGATGGTCGCTTTAACCAGGTAATCAACAATGTGACCTATGATATACGAATATCTACTATGCCAACCCAGCATGGTGAAGCAGTAGTGATGAGGCTGTTGAATCAGGCTACAGGTATACCTAGCCTGGATCAAATAGGCATGACAGAAATAATGGTAAAACAGGTCCGTAAAGCAATACAAAGGCCGCATGGACTTATATTGGTAACAGGGCCAACAGGAAGTGGTAAAACGACTACCTTATATTCAGCGATTAGTGAACTTAATCAGCCTGATAGAAAAATTATTACCGTAGAAGACCCGGTTGAGTATCGCCTGCCTCGCATCAGCCAGGTGCAGGTCAATCAGAAAATCGGCCTCGATTTTGCGACAGTGTTACATACAGCCCTGAGGCAAGACCCGGATATTATCCTGATAGGAGAGATAAGAGACAGGGAGACGGCAGAAATCGCCATGCGCGCAGCCATTACGGGTCATCTGGTGCTTTCTACATTGCATACCAATAGCGCAGTTAGCACAGCACTTCGGTTATCGGATATGGGTGTGGAGCCTTTTTTGATAGCATCCGCGGTACGTGCAATCACTGCGCAGCGCTTAATTCGTAAAATATGTGACAAGTGCATTATCACTGTAGAAATATCACCTGGTCAGGCTGCCTGGCTTAAAGAACTGATGGGAGAGCGAGCCAGTACCATTACCTTTAAAAAAGGTGAAGGATGCCCAACATGTAGCCAGACAGGATACCGTGGTCGGATAGCCGTACATGAGATCCTGGAAATTAATAGCGAACTGGCTGAAGCATTAAGAATGAATGATTTCAGGGCATTTGAAAACGCCGCCGAGAATAATGAAGCCTATGTCCCTTTGTTGCACAGCGCCTTGCAGTATGCAGAAGAGGGTATCACGAGCCTGGATGAAGTCATGAGGATAAGTGAATGGATAGATTGACTGGAAGAGATATCGCTAACCTGGATGTTGCATAAGTTTTCCAGGTAAGTAAGTCCGACAGGCCCCTGAAAACAACCAGCCTTCTTTCCTAACAGGCCTGTAGTTGTGTTCGACACTAAATATAGTGGATGTTATGAAATAACGAACTATATTTTTAGAAACTATCAGTATTTTATCAAGTACCAGGTTAAATCATGCCAACATTCCAATACACTGCACGATCGCAAAGTGGTAGCACTATTACGGGCACAATGGAGGCCGAGAATCCCAATGCCGTAGCATCGCAGCTTATTAAGCAGGGCATCACGCCGGTCAAAATCAAGGGAAAAGCAGGGAAGGGAGGCAGGCGAATATCGGCGACCATGGATATGGGGGAAATTTTCCCGCCAAAAGTTACCTCTGCAGATCTGATTAAATTTACACGTTCGTTGTCTAGTCTGACCAAGGCTGGCGTCCCCATGAATGATGCCTTAAAAGGGATGTTGCCTAATATGAGGCATATCACCATGGCGAAGGCAGCTGATGATATCCTGGGTAAAATAAGCGCTGGTCAGACGCTAACCACGGCATTCGGTAGTCACCCCAAAATCTTCTCCCAGTTTTATGTAAGCATGATAACGATAGGTGAAACCACAGGTCGGCTGGGGGAAATCTTCAAACAACTTACTCAATACCTGGAGCGTGAAAGCAACTCAAGTAAAAAAGTCAAATCTGCGTTGCGTTATCCTGTCATGGTAATGATTGCAATTGTGATTACCCTGGTCGTGGTGACTATATTCGTTGTCCCGGGTTTTGCCAGTATGTTTGCAAAATTTAATGCCGAACTGCCGTTGCCTACACGAATGCTGATGGCGGCATCCCACGTATTAATTAACTATTGGCCAGCGCTGATAGGAGCAACTGCTGCACTGGTGTACGGCGTAAAACAATATCTGAAGACAGAACAGGGAAAATACAATTGGGGAAAGTGGCAGTTAAAAATACCCGTTGCAGGAAATGTAATCCATCTGGCCATTATGGCGCGTTTTTCAAGGTTACTATCGATCATGACAGGGGCAGGGATACAAATGATACCTGCGCTGACGGTGTTAGCGACTGCAATGGATAATGCCTATATTTATCAGCAAGTACTGAATATGCGTGAAAGCCTGGAAAGAGGTGATTCACTTTATCAAGCAGCCATAACGGCTGAAATTTTTGATGATCTTGTATTGCAAATGTTGAAGGTAGGGCAGGATACCGGCACTATTGATGAAATGATGCATGAAGTAGCCAATTATCAGGATACTGAAGTAGACTATGCCCTTGAAAAACTGAGTTCAGCTATTGAACCTATCATGATGTCCGTTATTGGCTTCTTGATCATGATACTTGCGCTAGGTGTGTTTTTGCCTATGTGGGATATGGGAACGGTGGCATTCAAGAAGTAAATGCCTTATGAAAAAACCAGTAGTTTATGTAAGTTTAACTAGATCTTTAACTATAAAAATCGAATTTACTTTTCAATAATTATATATTAATCATAGTAATATGGTCGGGTAAATGTGCATTATCTGGGAAATGAGCTATATTGATATATGTGATTCAATGACTTACACTTGAGTTGACAGTGATT
>DAOWEP010000164.1 GCA_030638455.1 Gammaproteobacteria bacterium | reverse complement strand
AGGGGAATGCATAACACCTTTATCCATTGAGCAGAGTGCGTATAAGGCCCTGGTGCTGGGTGTTAAGGACTATGTAGATAAAAATGGGTTTCAAGGGGTGGTTATCGGTTTGTCCGGGGGGATCGATTCGGCCCTGACCCTGGCCGTGGCGGTAGATGCATTAGGGAAGGGTAGGGTAGAAGCCGTTTCCATGCCTTCTCGCTATACAGCGGATATGAGCATAGAAGATGCCCAGCAGGAAGCAGAGGCACTGGGTATAGAATTCCGAGTGATCCCGATAGAAACCGTCTTTAAAGCCTTCCTTGAATCATTGAAGGAAGAATTTGCAGGTACTGACCCGGATACTACAGAAGAAAATATTCAGGCTAGATGTCGCGGGGTACTGTTAATGGCGATTAGTAACAAGAAGCACAAGATTGTACTAACCACCGGCAACAAGAGTGAAATGGCTGTCGGCTATGCCACATTATATGGTGATATGGCGGGTGGCTTTGATGTGCTCAAGGATGTGCCCAAAACACTGGTAGTTCGTCTGGCAAAATATCGAAATAGTATTTCTCCGGTTATTCCTGAGCGGGTGATAGAGCGACCACCTTCAGCAGAGCTCGCGCCAGACCAGAAAGACGAAGATAGTTTGCCGGCCTATGAGGTTCTGGATCCCATTCTTGAAATGTATGTAGAGCAGCATAAAAGCGTTGATGACATTATAGCCGCCGGGTTTGATCAGGAAACAGTGAAGCGGGTGATCTGGATGGTGGATCGGAACGAATATAAACGCAGGCAGGCACCACCGGGGGTCAGGATTACCCGCCGGGCATTTGGACGTGACAGGCGATACCCGATCACATCAGGTTTTGGAGAGTTTGTTGATAGATGAGGCTTTTTTTTAAGTCTCAGATGAGGTATCTTGCTGTAAAATAGAAGCGTTCGGTAGAGTAACTAATAGTGGTAGGGATAAAGAAGGAAAAGCACCATGAAAAAAATCGAAGCAATAATTAAGCCTTTCAAGCTGGATGACGTGAGGGAAGCATTGTCAGAAATCGGTATTACTGGAATGACTGCGATCGAGGTCAAAGGGTTTGGCCGTCAAAAGGGACATACAGAATTATATCGTGGTGCAGAATATGTGGTGGATTTTCTTCCCAAGGTGCGGATAGAGATTGTTGTTATAGAAGATCAGGTTGAACGGTGTATTGAGTCCATTACCGAATCGGCCCGGACGGGTAAGATTGGTGATGGCAAGATTTTTGTAACCAATGTCGAAAAGGTGGTGCGCATCCGTACAGGGGAACAGGATCACGACGCAATCTGAGTGTTTCCTGCTTGTTCACGTATGATGCCTTTGGCTTGATGGTTAGCTAGTTTAATACACTATACCAGGTGATCGGCTAAAATATTTGCCACCAGGCCTTCTTTCTAAATGCACGGATCTGGCCAGAGTAATCTGGGTAATTCTGCTTCAAAACCCTTCGAACGTCTTCTGCAAGATCATTCATCTCAAGATAGTCATAAGCAATGGCCATCGTCGCAAGTGCCTCTGGCATCGCAGTGGAACGGTCATAATTTTCCACTACATATTTAGTGCGGTTAACCGCTGCGATATATGCATGCCTTCGAATATTGAAGTTGGCTACATTAACTTCATGTTGAGCAAGATTATTGCGTAAATAGAGCATGCGCTTTTTTGCATCCTCTGAATAAGTGCTTTCCGGAAACCTTGTGGTCAGTGTCTTGAAATCAAAGAAAGACTGGCGGGCGGCTCCAGGGTCGCGGGAAGATGGATCTCGTGCAAAAAATCTGTCCATAAAGCTGCTATCACGATGGAAATTGATAATCCCTTTCAGATATAGCATGTAATCCACATTCGGGTGGCGTGGATGTAGGCGAATAAATCGGTCTGCCGCTGACATGGCCAGGTCCGGTTCATCATACTTGTAATAGGTATAAGCAACTTCGATCTGGGCCTGCTGTGCGTATCGACCAAACGGATATCTTGCCTCCAGTAGCTCAAAATATTTTATCGCCGACTCATAATCCTCGCTTTTCATTGCCGAGTGCGCTTTTTGATAAATCTGGGTTGCCGACCAGTCCTTGGTCTCGTCTATCTGATCCGGCAACCATGAGCAGCCAGATAGTGAAAGCAGGGTGATAGCAGAAATAATGAAAAAGGATTTGTAGATAATATTCATATTGTCCTTAAAGTGTCTTCTCGGGCTATATTTTCAAGCTATATTCTCAAGGGAATGCGCCAATTCTCGCGTGGCAGTATAATACATTGAAGTGGTAGTATCGAGAGCTTGTATATAAAGCCCCTGTATAGATAAATATGGATAAAGAAATACACTTGAAAGCCCTTGTTTCCGACCAGCAGGCAGGTTTGCGCCTGGATCAGGCGCTGAGCCAGATGTTCCCGGATTATTCTCGTTCTCGACTTCAAACGTGGATAAAGGCCGGACAGGTGACGGTGGATGGCAAGGAACTCAGGCCTAGAGACCGTGTGTCTGGGGGGGAAGAGGTCGTAATAGAGACTGTGATTGAGGAAGATGAAGGGTATCAGTCGCAGGATATTCCATTAGATGTGGTCTATGAAGATGATTCCCTGTTGGTGATTAACAAGCCAGCGGGACTGGTCGTTCATCCTGCCGTCGGAAATCGCAACGGTACCATGCTAAATGCCTTGTTGCATTATGCCCCTGAATTGGCAGGTGTGCCGAGAGCAGGGATCATTCATCGGCTGGACAAAAATACAACGGGTCTGCTGGTGGTTGCGAAAACCCTGGCAGCACACAAAGATCTGGTGGAGAAACTTCAGAGCAGAGATTTTGAGCGCGAATATCAGACAGTGGTGAATGGTGTCATGACGGCGGGTGGGACAATTGATGCTCCTATAGGCAGACATCCAGTTGACCGTACCCGAATGGCGGTGAATGAAAGAGGAAAACCAGCCGTCACCCATTATCGTGTTGTCGAGCGTTTTCGTGCACACACCTGGGTACGGGTCCAACTGGAAACAGGTCGTACACATCAGATCAGGGTACATATGGCCTACAAACGTTATCCGATTGCGGGTGATCCAACCTATGGTGGCAGGCTCAGGTTGCCGCCTGATAGTAGCGAATCACTGATCAATACCTTACGCAGTTTTCGCAGACAGGCCTTGCATGCGGCACGTTTAGGTTTGCAACATCCGGAAACTGGAGAAATGATGCAATGGGAGGCGCCGATACCGGAAGACATGGAACAGTTGATACAGGCGTTGCAACAGGATGTACTGGATCATCCAGGTTAATAGCAACTTGAATCCGCATAATATTTGTATGCATAATTGGCTGACTCCAGACTGGCCGGCACCTTCCAATATTAAGGCAGTTACGACAACAAAAATTGGCGGCGTAAGTAAGGGTGCCTTTGACAGTATGAATCTTGCAGATCATGTAGAGGATGACCCGCAGGCAGTGCAGGCCAACCGTGCCATGCTCAAGGAACAATTGAGACTGCCGGGAGATCCTTGCTGGCCGACCCAGGTGCATGGGACAGATGTGGTTTCTGCTATGGAGGCAAAAACAGGAGCTGGAGTCGGACCTGGAATTGGAACAGAGGCGGATGGTGTTTATAGCCTGCAGTCAGGTGAGGTTTGTGCAGTTCTGACAGCAGATTGCTTGCCGGTCTTGATCTGTGACAAAGCGGGTACCCGGATAGCCGCTGTGCATGCAGGTTGGCGAGGATTGCTGGCAGGTGTGATGGAAGCCGCGCTGGAAAAGCTGGAGATTCCGGGTTCAGAGACCCTGGTCTGGCTCGGGCCAGCGATTGGACCAAACGCATTTGAGGTGGGCGAAGAGGTTAGAAACCAGTTTATAGGGCGTGATTCCCTGACCAAGGCAGCTTTTCAGCAGAGTTCTGCTGACCGCTGGTGGTTGGATATCGTCCGGCTGGCCAGCATTCGCCTCTCGATAAAAGGGGTCAATCAGGTATACGGAGGTGATTGGTGTACCTTTACAGATCGTGAGCGTTTTTATTCCTATCGACGTGATGGGGTAACAGGCAGGATGGCTAGCCTGATCTGGATCGACTCACAAATATAGATCTATCAACATAAGCCCATAAATATCGTAATGAATATGATTGCAGGATGGTAACGCCATCCGGATCAGGTATTATGAATCGCTTAAAATATTTTTTAACTCAATATCAATTATGCATTTATTAGTCTGGATTATATTGTTCTGTTTGCTTGGCGGGGTTCTGAGCGTGCTTGCGGCATCTTCGTTCCTGTTGTTGCCTGAAGGGTTAAGAAACCGTCTGCTGCCTCACTTTGTCAGCTTTGCGACGGGCGCACTATTGGGAGCTGCCTTTCTTGCCTTGATACCTCATGCGTTTACGGGTCTTGTTTCAAAGGATTTTCATGTCATAGGACTTACGGTATTGCTTGGAATACTTGGGTTTTTTTTACTGGAAAAAATGGTGCTATGGCGGCATTGTCATTCCGATCATTGCGAGGCTCATACCCCACAGGAAGCATTTGAACAGGGAAACGCGAAGAGTACGGTATCCATTATTCTGTTGGGCGATGGCCTGCATAATTTTGTAGATGGCGTATTGATAGGCGCGGCCTTTCTTACCGACATTCATCTGGGTATTGTCACTAGTATGGCCGTAGCGGCTCATGAAATCCCGCAAGAGGTTGGTGATTTTGCAATCTTGTTGCACAGTGGTATGCAGCGTATGAAGGCGCTGTTGCTGAATATTTTCTCGGGACTGGTAACCGTATTGGGTGGTGTGCTGGCCTATTATAGTCTGGGGGATGCAGCAGAAATCATTCCATTCGTACTTGCAGTAGCGGCTTCGAGTTTTATCTACATCGCGGTCGCTGACCTGATTCCGGGCCT
>DAOWEP010000148.1 GCA_030638455.1 Gammaproteobacteria bacterium | reverse complement strand
GCATCCGCAAACCGAAGCGATGAAACTCCATTGCTGGCATTACCAGAGCTACCTGCAAAACAACCTGTAGAACAATCCGCTTCATTGACAACTAATATATCTACAACAATGTCATGGCAGCTTCCACCCGACATACAGTCACAACAAGTTGATACTAAATTGCCGGTAAATCCTGAGCCAAAGGGAGAATGGCAGACCGTTAAGGTTAAACGAGGCAACAATCTGGCACGGATATTTGCGCGACTTGGTATTAGCCCGGACCAGCTACATGAAATCATGCAACTGGGTAAGACCACCAAACGCCTGAAGAAATTGTACCCCGGAGAAACCTTCAGGGTTCGAATCCATACACCTGAGACCCAGGGAAAGACAAGCCATAAAAAGAAACAACTGGAAGAACTGGTATATGACTTTGATGTAGCCAATAGCCTGCGGGTACTCAATACTGCCAATGGTTTTCGAGCAGAAAAAATTACAAAGGAACTTGAGGTACGTCAGAAACATGTGGTCGGTAAAATCGATGATTCTCTGTTCCTGGCCGGCCAACGAGCAGGCATGTCGGACAACCTGATCATGGAGCTTGCCGGTATCTTTGGATGGGATGTCGACTTTGCCCTGGACATAAGAAAGGGAGATCACTTTACCGTGATCCATGAAGAATATTATCTGGATGGTAAAAAGGTAAAAAACGGCAATATTATCGCCGCAGAATTTACTAACAACAAAAATACATACAGGGCAGTCCAGTATACAGATGCCAAAGGCCGGGCCGGCTACTTCACTCCAGAAGGTAACAGCATGCGTAAGGCGTTCCTGCGCACCCCGGTTGCATTCAGCCGTATCAGTTCGCGCTATGGTATGCGCCGCCATCCAACCCTGAACAAGATGCGCGCCCATAAAGGAGTGGACTATGCCGCCCCAAGGGGGACCCCTATACGGGCAACAGGTGATGGTAAGATTGTACACCGCGGAAGAAAGGGTGGTTATGGCAAGGTTGTCATCCTTCGTCATGGCAGCAGTTATCAAACCCTGTATGCACATATGTCAAATTATGACCGAAACGCACGGATGGGTCGGCAGGTTAAACAGGGGCAAATTATTGGCTATGTAGGTAGCACAGGCCGCGCTACGGGCTCTCATCTGCATTACGAATTTCGGGTGAATGGAGTTCACCGCAACCCTCTCAGGGTTCGCCTACCCAAGGCATCACCAATAGCCAAAAAGTATCGAAATGATTTTAAACAGGTGGCGCAACCATTAATCGCCCAACTGGATTTACTCAACAGTAACCTGGCAGCCTTGCAACAGAACTAACACAACAAATATAAAACGCAAATCAAAGGCAATCGGTCAAAATTGACCATGAACCTAAATGAATAATTATTTCATCGGCTTGATGTCTGGTACCAGCATGGATTCTGTAGATGCTGTGCTCGTAGACTTTTCTGGCCAAAAACCCGAGCTGGTTCACACCCACGCGCACCAGATTCCCGCCAAGCTACGCGCTGAACTCGTGACTATTTGTAACCCGCGCAATAAATACAAACTTGAGGATTTGGCGCGGCTGGATATCCAGACAGGCCTGTTATTTGCAGAAGCAGCGAACACATTAATAAAACAGTCAGGCTATAGAAAAACACAGATTAAGGCCATAGGATGCCACGGCCAAACCATACAGCATCAACCGGATTATGAGTTCCCTTTCTCGCTTCAGATTGGCGATCCTAATACGATTGTGGAACAAACCGGAATTACAACGGTTGCAGATTTCAGGCGCAGGGATATTGCTGCGGGTGGCCAGGGAGCCCCACTGGTACCTGCGTTTCATGCAGACCTGTTCCGAAGCAGGAAATTTGACCGCGTAGTTTTAAATATTGGCGGCATGGCCAATATCACCATCCTGCCTTCCGGTTCCAATCAACCTGTATCCGGCTTTGATACTGGCCCGGGCAATATCCTGATGGATGAATGGACACGCAAGCACCTCAAACAACCCATGGATAAAGATGGCGCCTGGGCTGCAAGCGGTAAAATAGAATCCGTACTACTTGAAAAAATGATGAAGGAAAAGTTTTTCTCCCAGCCTCCACCAAAATCTACCGGACGTGAAACCTTTAATCTGGACTGGCTGGAAAAACTAATCAAAAGATGTCGTAAAAGATTTATCCGAAAAAATGTACAGACTACTTTATGTGAATTAAGCGCCAGAACTATCACAGAGGCAATACTTCAATACGCACCGGAGTCCACCGAAATTCTGGTTTGTGGTGGTGGCGCACATAATCTTTCTTTAATGTTTCGCATTCAGGCATTACTCGGAAATAAAAGACTGTTTACCACAGAGGACTACGGACTTGATCCGGACTGGATTGAGGCAATGGCCTTTGCCTGGTTGGCCAAACAAACCATGGAAGAAAAGCCCGGCAACATACCCGAAGTTACCGGAGCAAGGCATCCAGTTGTGCTGGGGGGAATATATAAAGGTAGGTGCTAGGAAAGTGTAACCCGGATAAAATCCGGGCTTTGCTGATATCTTATAGGAGCCGCTGCTTTTTTCCTCACACCTCGAAACCCGCACCTAGATACTATCTTTTATCTATCGGTATATAACTTCTGTTTGATTCGCCGGTATACACCTGGGTTGGCCTGAATATCCGATTATCTGACAACTGTTCACGCCAGTGTGCTAGCCAGCCAGCTGAACGTGCTACTGCAAAGATAGTAGTAAACTGATCTGTCGGTATACCCATTTCCGAATAAAGAACACCGGAATAAAAATCGACATTTGCATACACACCCTTATTTGCAAGCCTGTCTTCACAAACCTCTTCTACTACCTGGGCTACTTCAAACAACTTGCTCATCTTGCCGCCACGCGCTTCCATTAAATCCATCATCAGACTCTGTAGAATAGGTGCCCTTGGGTCCTTGGTTTTATATTCACGATGCCCCATACCCCAGATTACTTCCTTGTTAGCAAGCCTGGCATCAATATATGCCTCGACATTTTCCGGCTCACCTATTTCATGTAACATTTCAACTACCTTTTGATTAGCACCGCCATGTAGCGGGCCTGACAAAGTTCCGATTGCAGAGGCAATTACACTATAGGGACTTGCCAAAGTAGAGGCGGTTACCAATACCGCAAATGTTGATGCATTAATCGTATGTTCCGCATGTAATATCAAACACACATCAAGGATACGTGCCAGTAAGGGATCAGGTTCCTTGCCTGTCCACATATATAGAAAGTTTTCAGCGTAGGTCAAATCGTCCCTTGGTGGAATTGGGTCATAACCGTTACGGATATGCTTCCACATGGCAACAATAGTCGCCATGCGAGCAATAATCTTTACCGTCATATTGTGTACATATTGCAGGTCTTCACATGAAGCACCATCGGTCAGACACTCACTTGCGGGATAAAACATTCCAAGACTAGCCACAGCGGTCTGTAGCATTTCCATTGGATGTCCGGTTATCGGAAGGCTCTTCATTAATTCACGTATGTTATATTTAACTGCACGGTTACTGCGTAACTGCTCATCAAAGTCTTTAAGTTCATTAGCAGTAGGCAATTCGCCATCTAGCAACAGCAGAGTAACTTCTTCAAAGCTGCTATTAGCTGCAAGCTCCTCTAAAGGATAACCCCTGTACGCCAATAGCCCTTTCTCACCATCAATCGCAGAAATATTGGATTTTGTTGCAGGTACCCCTGCGAGTCCTGGCAAATATTCGCTCATTACTATTCTCCCAACCTTTTTTAGAACCGTAGACTGTTAAGCATAGCAAATCGTATTCGAATGGGCATAATACAATGAGATATTAACCGTATTATAAAAAAGGATTTTTCTGTCTTCGGCAACGGCACCTGCGCGTCCTGCGTCCGCAGGATACGACCGCCAAGGATGACTGGACAGAAAATGCATTAGGGCAGGATGCTTGTAATTAGAACAATGCAGGAGCAATTGTCGAGGAGCATTTTCTGTCCAGTCATCCTGACCATCACCGCTCCTTGCCATCCATGGCATCGCGGCATACCGGTCATCCTGACCATAAAAAAGGGCGCCAAAGGCGCCCTGAGTCTGATCATTATTTGAACGTTTACACGGAGAACGAAGAACCACATCCACAAGTTGTGCTGGCATTTGGATTACGAATAATAAAACGCGCACCCTGAAGATCATCTACATAATCGATCTCGGCACCTACCAGATATTGAAAACTCATGGGATCAATTAATAATGAAACACCGTCTTTCTCTACCGTTGTATCTCCTTCATTTACCTTTTCATCAAAGGAAAATCCATATTGAAAACCGGAGCAACCGCCACCGCTAACGTAGACCCGCAGCATCAGAGCAGGATTATTCTCTTCTTCGATCAAATCCTTGACCTTGGCTGCAGCACTATCCGAAAAAACCATAGGGCTGGCTGTTTGCACCTGTTCCGCACTCATAATAACTTCTCCACTACCTTAAAAGAGTAACCATACTATTATATAGTGTATAGAATATCATTACCTGACACAAACAGTCAAGTTTGCTTGCCTGTTTGCATAGATTCCATGATCTCAGTCAAGGTTCCACTCTGCGCATCCGGCTTACCAACTGAAGTATTTGTTTTTACTGGATTTTTAACTGCTGCCTCCTGTCGGTGAACAAGACTACCATTGACCTCTGCGCCCATTACCATCTCCAGCAAATTGTAGTAAACATTACCATTTACACGGGCTTGCACAGCAAGCTCTATCCGCTCAGATGCATAGACATCACCAATAATATTCCCATTCAGAATAATATGAGGCACACGCACCTCACCTTCAATCCTTCCACGCTCACTCAGTGTTAATACTGCATTAGAGTTATTTTCGGCCATTACATTGCCCTTAACCACACCATCTACGTGCAGGCCGCCTTTAAAATAAATGTCCCCTTTTATCTGAGTATTCGGCCCTATTAGCGTATCTACCTTTTCTGCCCTGAATTTTTTTTTACTATTTCCAAACATGTGTTCTGCCTCCTGACTATTTATAAAGCCACTGCCAAGCTGTTTATATATTTACCCAAGTAACGTTGGCCATTCTATTTTCTTTTTATCTCCATCAACTTTTTTTGTAGATGGCACTACATTTACCACCACATTTCTGGGCGTAAAACCTTCCGGTAAGATCATGCTACCCTCAAAACGCCTGAAATACTTGAATGAAAATTTCATGCTTTTACTTTTGGGCGCTGCTACCTGTCTCAATGTAAGGGTTTTCTGAACACCTCCCTGCTCACCTTCTATGGTCAAGTTTACTACACCGCTGGCTCGACGATGATGTTTTTGCTGCCCCTGAATATGAATTAATGTCAGATTATAGTGATATTGCCTTTCTTGCTCGCCCTGGTTGATCTTGAAGTTGTGGATATTTACACCCGGCTGCCCACGCGTTGGCGAAACTATAGAACGATAAAACTGCAACTCCTCCTTGAGCTCCAGGGTTTCCTGTTGCATTTTCTCAATGGTATCCCGAACTACCGTGTTAGCATGGCTATCTACCTTTTTAGCACTTTCTAACCTGACATTCCCTTCACGTGAATCCGCAAGCTGTTCTTGAAGCTGACTAATTTGTTGTTGTAATTCTTTTATTTCAAGATCAGCGCTCGCTACATCAAACCCTGCCTGATAGCGACCAACGTCATATATCATATTGCCTACGACAAGTATGACAATCAATACAATGCCGAGCGCGCTAATAACAGGAAGGGATCTTCGAATATTCATTACGGTCTTTTTTCGTTTTACAGGACTATTAATCAAACTCTTTATAACAGATAGATGATCGCTAAAATACTGGCTAGATCACAGTACTCAATCAAGGCATTAATGCGAGTCCGTCAATAGCTGTGGTTTCATCCAGGCCAAACATCAGATTCATATTATGTACTGCCTGACCGGCTGCGCCTTTCACCAGGTTATCGATAACAGACAATACCACTACAGTATCCCGCCCTTGCGGTTGATGTACCGCTATGCGACAAACATTCGAACCCCGTACGGTCCTCGTTTCCGGATGGGAACCAGGAGACAGCACATCCACAAACGGCTCATCAACGTAACGCTCTTCATATATCGCCTGAAGTTCTTTCGCCGGATTCTGCTTCAAGACACTATAAAGGGTCGCGTGTATACCCCTTATCATCGGAACAAGATGTGGCACAAAGGTCAACCCAACCGGCATGCCGATAGTTGCCTCCAGACCCTGACGAATTTCAGGCAGATGCCGATGCCCCGGCACCGCATAGGCCTTGAAACTTTCGCTTGCTTCACACAACAAGGCACCGACATTGGCCTTGCGCCCAGCACCACTGACGCCAGATTTTGCATCGGCAACCAGATGACTACTATCGACCAGTTTATTTTCTATCAATGGCAAGAACCCGAGCAACACGGCGGTAGGGTAACATCCGGGATTGGCAACCAGGCGCGCATGTTGAATCAACTCACGGTTTATTTCAGGCAGGCCATATACAGCTTCATCGAGTAATTCCGGACATGCATGCGGCATGCCATACCATGCCTCCCATTCGGCCGGGTCTTTCAGACGGAAGTCAGCCGCCAGATCGATTATTTTTACACCCGCATCCAGTAATGCAGGAGTCATCCCCATTGCCGTACCGTTAGGTGTCGCAAAAAACACTACATCACAGGAACTCAATACGACTGCGTCCGGCTGACTGAAGTTAAGATCAAGATGTCCACGCAAATTGGGAAACAACCCGGCCACAGGTTTTCCCGCCTCTGAACGCGAAGTAATAACTGCAATTTCAACTTCGGGATGCTGTATGAGCAAGCGCAATAATTCAACACCTGTATACCCTGTTGCACCTACGATGCCTGCCTTAATCATAGCTTGCCCTGACCCTGAATTTAATTAGCTAACACGATGATAATGAATGAACGATATCAGATTTATCTTTTAAAGACAGCTGATTATACACGAAATACTGACGTGGGCCCTCACACCCCTGACAAGCTCCGTTTAACTCTCATACACAACAAAACTACAACCAACATTATTCTTCTCATCCGCTTCATGCTCATGCCGCTCTACCTCACGCCATGATGAGAAATCCACTCCCGGAAACCAGGCGTCCCCCTCAAAGGTGTCATGCACCAGGGTCACATATAAGCGGTCTGCCTTTGGTAGCATTTGCTCATAGAACGAGGCGCCGCCAATAACCATGACTTCTTCTACATTTCCCGCCGCTTTTAAAGCCTCATCTATTGAATGCACAACGACTGTGCCTTCTGCCTTATAGGTCTGATCATGCGTAATAATAATATTGGTTCTGCCGGGCAATGGCCTAGCACCAAATGACTCAAAGGTCTTACGCCCCATCACAATAGGTTTGCCCATAGTTTGCTTGCGAAACCATTGCATGTCGGCGGGAAGTTTCCAGGGCAGGCGATTTTCAATACCGATGACCCTGTTTTCTGCCATCGCCCAGATCAAGGATATGATCATACGGCGACGGGTGCCTTAATATGCGGGTGGAATTCATAACCCACAAGTTCAAAATCTTCAAATGTAAAATCAAAGATTGAATCCACATCCGGGTTGATCTTCATTACAGGGGCTGGATAGGGTTTCCGGCTCAACTGTTCATCGGTCTGCTCAAGGTGGTTACTATATAGATGAGCATCACCAAAGGTATGCACAAAGTCGCCCGGCTTCAGGCCACATACTTGCGCCATCATCATGGTTAGCAGCGCATAGGATGCAACGTTGAACGGTACACCGAGGAAAATATCGGCGCTACGCTGATATAACTGACATGAAAGCCTGCCATCGGCGACATAAAACTGAAAAAAGGCATGACATGGCGGCAATGCCATGTTTTCTATTTCACCTACGTTCCAGGCACTAACAATAATTCGGCGCGAGTCCGGATTGTTTTTTATCTGATCTACCACCTGGCTGATCTGGTCTATGGATTTTCCATTTTCTGTAGGCCAGGAACGCCACTGATAACCATATACCGGGCCAAGATTACCTTCTTCATCCGCCCATTCGTCCCAGATGCTTACCTTATTATCACGCAGGTACTTTATGTTGGTGTCACCTTTCAAAAACCACAACAGCTCATGAATAATGGAGCGCAGGTGGCATTTTTTTGTTGTGACCAACGGGAAACCTTCAGACAAATCAAACCGCATCTGATAACCAAATACACTCAGCGTACCGGTACCGGTACGATCTTCCTTTTTTATTCCGTTATCACGGACATGCCGCATTAAATCAAGATACTGCTTCATACTTTTTCCACATGTTATTCTGAGTTTCTTTTTCTGATTAAGTATAAAAGATAAAAGCCAAACAACACCATTGGCACAGAGAGCTGTTGTCCCTTGGTTAACCAGCCAAATGCTACAAAGCCAATATGCTCATCAGGAATCCTGAAGAATTCCGTAATAAACCGAAAGCTTCCATAGCAAATCATATACACCGCACTTACCGCCATTACAGGTCGCGGCCTGGATGAAAAAACCAATAGAATGATAAACAAAAGCAGTCCTTCAGTTGCCGCTTGATATAAGGAAGACGGATGGCGTGCAATATGGTCTCCGTAATCCAGTGCCCAGGATAAATCACCGTTCACAGCCCGCCCCGGCAACTCTCTATTGATAAAATTCCCGATACGTCCTGCACCTAGCCCAATCGGCACCATCGGTGCAATAAAGTCACTTACCTGAAAAAATGTTTTGTTTGTCTTTTTACCAAACAGATACAGGGCAGTAAACACGCCCAGCATGCCACCATGATAGGACATGCCACCTTCCCAGACCCGCAGGATTATTATTGGGTCTGCAAGAAAGTGGTCAAAATTATAAAACAGGATGTAGCCAATTCGACCACCCAGCACGACACCCAGTGCGCCATAAAAGATAACGTCTGCCACCTGATCTTTGTTCCAGCCGGAAGCTGGTCGCCTTGCCATCCTGTTGCCCAACCACCAGGCTCCTGCAAACCCGATCAAATACATCAGACCATACCAGTGTACTTTCACCGGGCCTAATGCAACGGCAACAGGGCTAATATCTGGGTAAGCTAACATCGAGACATCCTAACACGACCAGGAATCAGGCTGAAAGGATACGAGAAAAGATGGCCTTTAAATATGCAGTCTCCGGAATGGCTGGATGCATGGGGTGGTCCGGCCCCTGATAACCTTGCTCCAGTATGCTCAGGCTGTTACCCATGGAACGAGATGTCTTCAATAACAGATTCTGCAAGTCTTCACGTTGCAAATGATAGGAACAAGAGGCCGATACCAGAATCCCGTCTTTTGCCAACACCTTCATGGCCAGCTCATTCAACCTTCTGTAGGCTTCCAGCCCCTTTTTCGCATCCTTACGGCGTTTGATAAAGGCAGGAGGATCCAGCACTACCACATCAAATTTTTCCTGTGTATCGCGAAGATTTTTCAGTACATCAAAGGCATCGCCCTGCATTGTAGAAACCCTGTCCTCTACATGATTCAGCGCTGAATTTTTGCTGAGTTGTTCCAGGGCCATCTGTGAACTGTCAACACAAACCACTTGACTGGCTCCTGCCACTGCTGCCTGAATCCCCCAACCGCCAACATAGCTAAACATATCCAGCACACGCCTGTCTTTTACGTACTTCCCTAACCGTGCCCGGTTTTCGCGGTGATCATAAAACCAGCCAGTTTTTTGTCCACCCTTCAGTGAGACTTCAAACGGGCAGCCGTTTTCTTCCAACTGGACTTTTTCAGGCACCTCACCAAATATAGTTTCGACATAGGTATCCAAGCCTTCCATCTCACGGATAGAATTGTCGTTACGCAGTAAAATGGCAGATGGCCCAACGACCTTTTCCAGTGCCGTTACGATATCCAACTTCATGCGCTCCATTCCCGCAGTAGTAATCTGCATGACCAGAATACCTGCATAGCGGTCTACAACAAGTCCGGGCAAACCATCTGCCTCTCCATAGACCAGCCGGTAATACGGCTTGGGATAGAGTAGCTCCCGAATGGACAAGGCCTGCTTGAGCCTTTCAACAAGCAACGACATACTCAGAGGCCGACTCGGGTTGCGATTGATCAGCCTTGCACAAATCAAGGACTTAGGATTCACATAACCAGTCCCCAGTGACTTTCCCCTGCTGTCATGGATTTCAATTATTTGACCTGGTTCAAAACCGGACAGAGGGCTTTCCTTTACATTCACTTCATTGCTGAATATCCAACAATGCCCGGCACGCAGACGCCGTTCTTCATTCTTTTTTAGCCGCAATACCGACAAGGGTTGTTCAACACTGGAGGAATTAGTCATAAGGACACATGAATTAATAATTTTGCTGGAAAAACAATATATTGCATGGAAATCAGGCGGGACGCAAGCTTACTGTATTTACTGAATTCTGGGCCTGGCTGGCGGCTTGTAAGGCCCTTTTAAAACTACCCTCAAGTTTGTGGCGTAGTTGCCAATATAAACATACATCCCTGTGACATCGCTCACAAAAAGACTGGGGCTTCTTGACTAAACTTTGCTCAAGATTAATGAATTAACCGGGTTTCTATAAACATGTTACTTCGAAATAAACACTATTTAATACAATGGGTTGTGTTTGTTGGGCTGATAAGTCTAGGCACGATAAGCAAAAATGCCTACGCCGACCCTCTGACAACCCTTTTGGGTCTGCTGTTTGCCGATAAGGTAACTAGCCAGCCCGCTGATGGTCAGGCTGTTGCCGGGAAATCCGATACCCAAAATACGAATGTCATGCCTGTCTGGCGCAAAACCATTTCCGAAGTCGAGCTTGCTGCACTGGATAACATGCAGAACCACCCTGCCGTGGGTACCTGCATGGAAATGGCTGACCAGAACCATCCTATTGCCAGTTACAATGCACGAAAAATTGCCGAATTCAGCGCATATGTAAAACTCAGTTATGCCAAAACCGGGGAAGCACCTGACATTGAATCAATTCGTTACCAGTGGCCTGCTCGCGCATTTCGCTGGTGCAGCAAAAAGGCCGGCATTACACATGCCGGAACACCACGGAGCCTCGAACAACTGGCTCACGGCATGATCCGTGTAGTACAAAGCATTGAGGCTCGTCATACCGTAGTTGCAAAAAATGAAAATACACTTGAACTAACTACGAACTAGATTTAGAAAGTATTACGCAGCAACACCCTCCAGTACTAACTTCAAGCTTCCGTCTGCCATGCTGACCAGTCAGCCCTGTTTTCGGCTACATGGAATAATGCAGCTACTACATGTCGGTCATATTTGGTTTTAGAGAGTTCGAGTAGCTGATCAAGTGCCATCTCCATTGGCATGCCTTTCCGATAGGCTCTGGCGCTGATCATGGCAACAAATGCATTTGCCACAGACAGAATACGAGCAAGCTGATTAATAGTATCTCCACTCCTGCCTTCCGGATATCCACTACCATCCATATATTCATTTTTCTGAGTTATGATCTCCAGCACTGGGCCATCGAACTTTATCCCTGAGAGTATCTTGATTGCATTACCTGCTTCCTGCCGCAAGACCTTATGATCTTCAGCTGATAATTCCTCAGTCTTGGTTAACAGCTCTCCTGGTATAAACAATTTGCCCAGATTACTAATATTGGCCGCAATCTCCAACGTCTCAAACTCAGCGTCCTGCAATTGCATACCTTTTCCTATTGCCAATGCAACCTCAGTCGTTCTGGCAGAATGGTTTGCCATAAATGGAGCATGCAAATCAATAGCACTCATCAAAGCCCGAACAAGCTGCTGCATGAGCCCACCATACTTACGCTGCGCTTCCTGTAACAAGGTTATGTCATGCAATGCAATTAACACTGCATTGTTACTTGTATCATTAACACTGGAATTATAAGGTATAGGTATAAACACAGAATGGTATGTGCGTGTAGCATTATTTATCTCAAGATCAATCGCACGAGTTACGGCACCGCCTGTCTCCAATACCTGCCTACCAATAGCATCCAGACTATCCGATACACTTGGTCCAAATACACTGGAGAGTGTCTTCCCTCTCATATCCATATCCTGTAATTTAAATTGCTCGGCCAGCACCTTGTTTGAAAAAATAAATCTTCCTTCGTTGTCTAGCAGAAAAATATAATCCGAGATATTGTCATTAATTGCATTCAGCAACCTTGTCTGTGATTCAAGCTCCCGCGACTTTTCCAGCAGGTCCTGTGAAATCTTCCTTTCCCTCAAGCTACTACCATGCCGCCAGACCGCAACCAGAACAGCCAAAATGACCAGCATTGCCATCACAAAAGAGGTGAACAGGAATTGCTGATGACTGTCAGACTCCTTCAATGCCTCATCCACATCTATCTTCTGAAGAATCACCCATGGTAAACCGGGCAACTCCCGACTAGTAACAAGAACAGCTCTGCCACTATAGTCACGTTTTTCCTTGAAACCACCGGGATGATCAATGGCATAAGTAGAAGCCAGATCAGGAGTATCGAATGCCATGCTGCTTAACAGGCTTTCACCACTCTTAAGTGACGACAGATAAACCACCCTATCTTTATCTTTTCTAATAATTATTGTCTCGTCCGTATGGGTAGCCAGACCCCTGGATTGAACAAGCGGATATAATTCACGCTCTACATTCTTTATGCCAACCAGCACCCCGATTACCTTTCCTTCCTCCATCAAACCCTGTAATGCAAAAACAGGCACAACAAAACCCATCACAGGCTTGCCTGTCTCGTTTAGATAAATATCCTGAATGGTTCGCTTGCCTGTAGAAAGCACTGAAGCTGCCACCTGCAAGATGTTTTTTTCAGGCATTGACATGCCCGGGGTACTGACCACTATTTTTCCTGTCTGATCCAATAGCACTAAACCGGCATCCGCCCTGAATGCCACATTTGCCTTTATGTTGGACTGAATTCTATCCTTGTCCTGAAAACCTGCACGCATCGCGGTATCGCGAACCAGGTTCCTCAGATACGCAAGTTGTGCGGGTTCTGACTTTCGGCCATTACCTGAACCACGCTTTGCAACTTGTGTCATATATAGTTGCAAAGACCCATTTTCGGATAGCTCCTGCAAGGCACCAAACTGCCTTTTTGTCCAGCCACCAACCGCATCAACTCTGGCATCGGCCATCAAGCCTAATTTCAACTGCCAGTCATGAAGATTTCTTTCTCGCTCTATTTCCACAAGACTGGACAGAAACCAGACGCCACTGCCGACCAGGATCAACAATAGTACAAATCCGAATATGACAGGGTTTTTATTCACGATTTTTTATTCACAATAGTTGGCATCCAGGTTTTGTTAGTTTTTTTATGTACATCAACTTTCTATAATGGTGGTGTATGAATCCACCAGCTTGACTCATTAACCGAATACAATGGAATATAATGGACGATCTGGTTATGAGGCACAATCTCTTCAACCTGATTATCCATAATCAGAATTCTCCCTCCCCTTGCTACCGCAAGTACAGCATGAGCAATGCGTAAATTTGTATCCTGTAACACAACGATCCTTGTCTTATTAATGTCAAAACCCAGGTACTGCAATGACATCAATTTTGTAATCGCGTAATCTTCGCAGTCTCCACCGTTATACAAAAACTGTCTTACAATCGCCCAGTAATCACTTACGCCATAGTTATCGATATCCAGTACATAAGATTTGTTGTTGGCATAATAATTGATCTTGCTAATTTGTTCATCAACAGACAACCCCTTAATACCTTCCAGAAATTTCAGCCAGGATTTAAGATGGCAGGTATTAAATAGCCCACTGGTACAATTACCTTCCGGAATATCTTCTCTCGAGTGTCGATCTAACAAATCCAGCCAGTGGGGAACCTGAGTCAGGGCTAGTTGC
>DAOWEP010000073.1 GCA_030638455.1 Gammaproteobacteria bacterium | reverse complement strand
TGTGGCCTTACCTGAAAATAAAGCCTATGGACGACTTTCAGTAATAATCCAGTATCACTGTATGGTCGAGTCCTTGTTCAAGATAAGCAAGGGGGCTTTTTCACCACCGCCTAAAGTTGAATCCGCTTTCATACGACTGATCCCGTATGAAAAGCCACCATATGAGGCAAAAGATATTACCTTGCTTGAGCTGGTAACCAGTAAGGCCTTTGGGCAAAGAAGAAAAACCTTGCGTAACTCTTTAAAAGAGTTGTTAACCGAGGATCAGATATTAAACCTGGATATTGACCCTGGCCTGCGCGCAGAAACACTGAACATCAAACAGTATGTGGCGTTAAGTAATCAGGTCTATCTTAATCAGAACTGTTCTAAATAAAACTCCATCTGATACTTTCTTCAATCTTCTTTAGTTAGTACCACTCACCACTAATTGAAAAAACCACTCTTGATCGATTCGCACGAAAGTGGGTTCTGGTATCCTTATTGAAAAGATCATTCTCATATAACCACGGCAAAGATGTGTGATAATATTGCTTTGGAAGCAGATCTAATGAGAACTTCAGACTCAGGTTTTCCCATACACCCCCATTACCTTTCGGCTTACCCCCATATTGACCCTTCTTACCTGATTTGAACTCCAAAGAATATATGCCATTTTCAACTACACTATTATTCAGCAGCCAGTTTATATTTGACGGTTTACCTGAACTGGCTTTTGCTTGCTCAAGCAAGGTATTTACAGAGTAAGATGGATAGAAGAATTTATTAACACTTTGAGGTTTAGCTACCAATTCTCCACCCTTGGAAGGGAATACGAACAGACATAAACAGGGAAAAATAAACAGTGGAAATAATAGTTTCTTCCCTTGCACACGCTTTGACATAAATTTTGGCAATAGTTTCAGTATCGATTCTGATGTTAATGAAACTAACCTGGTGTCCAACATTTTCATAGCGCACCTCCAACGGCCTGAGGCTATGTATTGAATATACTTTAAGTATGGACTGTATAGGGGGCTTCTGCCATAAAATATAGTAATATCAATAACTAATAGAGATTATCAGATTTATTTATGAAAAAGCTAACTACATAGAATCTAGGTATTTAATTTTCTCTGTTCTATTATAGTTATTAAACCATGACCATTTATTCTTAAAGTAATACCAATATTCAGGGACCAAAAAATTGCCATGACCATTGACGCTATTCACAATTATTACGAAGGATTGGTGCAGGAACGGATCATTGAAACCGACGAATATCAAAGCGGTAATATGGATCAAGATTTTTTTGAAGATGTTGCCTGCATAACACTTAATCAACTACCTGCAAAATATGTACGCCATTCTGTAGATTTGATATTTTATATGCCGCAAAAAGAAAGAAATGATATGTATGTGGCAGTTGATATCGCTATCAAAAGTGCTCTCGATACTATTAGTAAGAGAGGAAATGGCTCGGAAGATAAACAGTCGCCATGATATCTACTGCTGGACTTATGCTCAAAGTGGATATTACAAGCATGTTATTGACAATCTGACGAATATTTAGCTGAAACGTTTGATTGAGTGATCTAATTTCACTACATTTACTTACAGTTCATCTGGTTATAAACAGTGCTCCATCAGGCAATTTCATGTAAAATAGACTTCTAATATTCCACAAACACAAACGTGCACAGGAACCCGGATTTGAATGGGCGGACAAACTAAAAACGATATCGATGTAAATGTTAAAGCGGTCTATATTGAAGAACAATCAGACCCTGAAGCTGAACGCTACGTTTTTGCTTATACCGTCACTATACAAAATAACGGTACTAATACAGCGAAATTGCTCAGCAGACACTGGATCATCACTGATGCAGATAATAATACCCAGGAAGTACGTGGGGATGGAGTCGTAGGTGAACAACCGCAAATCAAACCTGGTGAAGGCTTTGAATACACCAGTGGAACCGTACTCGATACCCCGGTTGGCAGCATGCACGGAAGTTACCAGATGCATTCAGAAAATGGCGACCACTTTGATGCAGAAATTCCCATGTTCACTCTTTCTGTACCCATGATTCTTAACTGAATCAAAATAACCTCCAAAGATATAGTCTGTCTTTAAACTATATTTTACTAACCAGTAAATCTTTCTTTACACATGGGACTGCATCACAGTTATACCCTGCTAAGTCCAATTTATGATCTAGTGGTCGCAAAGGCTACGCATAAATACCGAAAGACAAGTCTGGACGTGGTTTTCGAAGAAATTATCTCAGAATGCTCCCAGCTAAAACTCATAGAGAATACCCCGGCAAATAGTACAGGCTGTTTCAGGCATATCATGCTTCAGAAAACAATAGCTCCTTAACCGTTGCAGTTACTAACTCTCCACCACATAATAAACACAATGAGAGTTTTATTATATGTGAGACCATAAATATGGCGACCTATGCCATTGGTGATATTCAGGGTTGTTATCAGCAACTCATGGAGTTGCTGGATAAACTGAATTTTGATCAGACAGAGGACACCCTATGGTTTGCTGGTGACCTGGTAAACAGGGGGCCAAATTCACTTCAAACACTCCGTTTTGTAAAAGGACTGGGAAAGCAAGCTGTAACTGTTCTGGGGAACCATGATCTTCATTTGCTAGCTGTTGCAAATAAGCATTTCTCGAAACATCCGTTCGACTCATTAGATGATATTACCAATGCACCGGATCGGGATGAGCTACTGGACTGGATACGAGAAAGACCTCTTTTGCATCATGATGAGGCTTTAGACCTCACCATGATACATGCCGGCCTACCTCCCCAATGGGACCTGACTACTGCGCAACAATGTGCAAATGAAGTGGAAAAAACATTACGTGGAGATCAATTTCAGGATTTTCTGGCCCACATGTATGGAAATGAGCCAGGCCAATGGTCTGACAGCCTGCAGGGATGGGATCGACTGCGGTTCATTACCAACTGCTTTTCACGCTTACGTTACTGTGACACACAAGGAAACCTGTGTTTACAGGCCAAGGGGCCTCCCGGCACACAACCAGAACCATACATCCCATGGTTTAATGTACCGGATCGCGCCAGCAAGGACATGAAGATTATCTTTGGACACTGGTCAACATTGGGTCTACAACATACAAACGGTATATATGCGCTGGACACAGGATGTCTGTGGGGTCATCAACTCACTGCCATGCGGCTAGACAATATAGCCCATCTCGACATACCAGAGTTTATTAGCATTGATTGCCCGGAAATCAGACCAATAGACAAGGCCTAGTACTCTTTTGCTTACCTTTACCGAACTTTCCTTACGTCGTGGTGCACGCGAACTCCTGCACGATGTCACTCTCACTATCCACAGAAGCCAAAAGGTAGGCATTACGGGTGCCAATGGAACCGGCAAGTCCAGCCTGTTTGCACTCATACAGAATGACCTGCAACCAGATTCAGGTGATTTCAAGTTACCACCCGGAACAGTCATCGCCCATATTGCACAGGAAACTCCTGCAGTTGAACTACCCGCAATTGAATATGTAATGGATGGTGACAAGGAACTTCGCAGGATAGAGAAGGCAATACAAAAAGCTGAACAGGAAAACAAAGGTGAAAAACTCGCACATCTCTACACCGAGATGGAAAACATACATGGATATAGCGCCAAAAGCAGAGCTGGCCAGTTACTGCACGGACTTGGCTTCACTCCTGACCAGGAACAAATACCCGTAATAGAATTTTCTGGTGGCTGGCGCATGCGATTGAATCTTGCGCAGGCATTAATGTGTCGCTCTGACCTTTTATTACTTGACGAACCCACCAATCACCTTGACCTGGAAACCGTTATCTGGCTTGAGGACTGGCTACGCAGTTACCCCGGCACACTATTACTCATATCACATGATCGGGACTTTCTGGATCGAGTCGTTAGCCATATCGCTCACATTGAACAAAACGAGCTTTTACTCTACACCGGAAACTACTCCGATTTTGAGATACAACGTGCAGAAAGACTGGCCAACCAACAGTCCATCTATGAAAAACAACAGCGTGAAATGAAACATATGCAGGATTTTGTTGATCGCTTCCGTGCAAAGGCCACCAAGGCACGTCAGGCCCAAAGCCGCCTCAAGGCACTTGAACGCATGAAGGTTATCAGCCAGGCCCATGTCGACTCACCTTTCCATTTTAATTTTCGGAAACCAGATCATCTTCCTGACCCATTACTACAACTGGAAAGTGCAAGTGCAGGTTATGGTGACAACCTGATACTGAATAATATTCGGCTCAATATCACCAACGGGGATCGCATTGGTCTTCTAGGCCAAAATGGTGCCGGCAAATCAACGCTCATCAAACTACTGGCAGGGGAACTTTCCCTGCAAAGCGGTGAACGTAAAGATGCCAAACATATTAAAATAGGCTACTTTGCCCAACACCAGCTCGAACAGCTTGATGGTAACGCCAGCCCTTTACTGCATATACAGAGGCTCGACCCCAAGGCCAGGGAACAGGACTTACGCAGTTATCTGGGTGGGTTTGGGTTCAATAACGAAATGTCATTAACACCTGTCGCGCCTTTTTCAGGTGGTGAAAAGGCACGACTGGTACTGGCCATGATTGTGTATCAGAAACCCAACCTGTTGTTACTGGACGAACCTACCAATCATCTGGATCTTGAAATGCGCTTTTCCCTCAGCACAGCATTGCAGGAATTTGAAGGCGCAATGATTATCGTCTCACATGACCGTTACCTGTTACGTACAGTTGCTGACACCTTGCTCCTTGTAGCAGATGGAAAGGTACAGCCTTTTGATGGCGACCTGGATGATTACCGTCAATGGGTAAAAGATCATGACACTCTTGAAAATACAGCTCTAAAAACAACAGAATACATTGATAGCAATCTTCAAACCACCAGCAAAAAACAACAACGACAGGATGCTGCTGACAAAAGACGCCAGCTCCAGCCATTACGAAACAAGGTCAAAAAACTGGAAACACAGATGGAAAAACTTAATGCAGAAAAAGACAGTCTTTCTGAACAACTAGCCTCTAATGCCCTGTACGAAGATAAAAACAAATCACAATTAAATGACTGCCTGACCCAACAGGAAAAGGTTATCCAGGCATTGCAGGATATTGAAGAGCAATGGCTGGCTGCGAGCGAGGAACTGGAAACCCTGACCTAGTACTCCTTCAAGGTGATATTGACGGGTTCAGAGCTACCCAGATAACCCAAAACAAGGCGCATTCCGCAGGGAATGGCTTGTCCTTTTCAAGGAATGCAACGCCGTATTGGGTTA
>DAOWEP010000142.1 GCA_030638455.1 Gammaproteobacteria bacterium | reverse complement strand
TGCCCTATGTTCGTCATGTCATGGTGATGAGCGTTTGATCAAGCGCCACATGCAAGCGGCAGCAGAAGAGGGGCGTGAACTTGGCCGCAAATACCGTATAGCGGCGGAGTCTTATGCGAAAAGTTTTCATGGTAAAGTAACTCGTTACGGCTTTACTGAGGCTGCCAATTGTCTAGATTGCCATGCAGATCCAGACAATTATTTTATGGGTGTTCATCAAATTCGTCCATCGCGTGATCCTGAATCACCAGTAAGCAAAGAGCGCAGGGTGAAAACATGTAAGCGTTGCCATACGCGTGCCGATGAAAAGTATGCTGCTATCGATCCACACCCTTCTGACGATATCAAAGAGAATCCATTCCGTCACTATGCAGAAGAGATCTACAATATCGTCGGCAATGTAGCCATTGTAGGACTGGTGGGCATGGCTTTGCTGGAAACATTCGGACGTCGCCGGGATGGAGCAGGCTGGAGAGTAAGACATGGTTCAAGCTGGTGGAGAAGAAGTAAACGGGGTCGTGACCGGGTGGAATAACGAGTCATGAATGCAAAAAGATACTTTAATTAACAACTGAGGCTGTAAACAATGAAGCTGTCTACACAAGCACGCAAGGTACTTGAAACCTCGATGCGCATTAACAAGACGAGCGAAAAAGAACGGCTGGAAATCGAGCGGATTATTCAGATTATGCCAGACGACCGAGTACTGCTTTACAAGAATGTCGTTTCCAATCCTATTGGAGACCTTCCTCGTTATTCAATTCATATAAGAATTCAGCATATGCTGACATTTGTAACCTTTCTTACATTGGCCTTTACCGGGTTACCGATTGCCTTTTTCGATCATTTCTGGGCGACCCCGCTGAATACGTTAATAGGCGGTGTGGATGTTTCGCGAGTTATTCACAGAACGCTGGCCGCGATCATGATCTTCAGTATGATTTATCACATTTTTACAATTACATTGGATTCATTTGTCAAAATAGTACGCGGTAGATTTATTCTACAACGAACTATACTGCCCATAATGAAAGACATTATTGATTTCAAGGATGATGCCCTGTATGCAGTAGGTAAACGTGATCAGCGTCCTGAAATGGATAAATTTATGTATAAGCAGAAAATCCATTATTTCGCGGCTGCATTCGGGAATCTGGTAATGGTAATTTCTGGCTCATCTTTTCTGTTCCCTGATATATGGGCCAGTATATTGCCTGCATCAATGGGTGCAAATTTTCAGGAGCTCATGCGCTTGTCGCATCCACATGAAGCGCTTCTTGCCTTGTTGGTGATTGCCTTCTGGCACTGGTACAACGTTCACCTTGCCCCGGGACGATTCCCGATGCAATGGACCTTTCTGACAGGGAAGATTACGCGTGAACATCAGATTGAGGAGCACTTTCTGGAATATCTCAGGAATCTGGTCGAAATTCCTGAAGAACGTGCAGAGCTGGAAAAGATGCTTGCGGCCAGAGAACTTGGCGAGGAGACGACTGTTACTGAAGAACTGTCGCCGGATCAGGTGTAATCGTAATGATGCAACCATTGAAGTTTTACCAGAAGGTGATTGCATATAGTTCACTGATTATAGTGATGCTGTGGACGTTATTTGGCATTTTTACAATTGGAGTTTATCTCATATACGGTTAAGCTTGGTGGAATTCAGATATGAATATATTTAATGATCCCGACGCAATATTCATTGTTATAGCAGTGTTGTTGTTCATGCTCTTGGGTATTGCCATTGTTATGGTGATTGACCACAAAGCAAAGATTCCAGGTCACTTTGAGCAGGATCCATTTACCATTACTGGTATGCGGCGTGATCACCCGGGGATTGCTTTTCTGACCACGGTCATCCTGCTTGGGATCATACTCAGCCTGATTTTTGAGATCACCGTAGCACTTGGTGAAAAGTTCGGGCTATTTGCTGAAGAAGAGCCATCTGCACTATTAAGTGAATTGGGTGAACAGCGATTTACAGAGAAAATGCGCCACTTTCACAATGTGCCAGAGAATGATGTGCTTACCATTGGAAAGAAATCGGTCTGCATGCATTGTCACGGCGACTATCCGCATTCCAAGGAAAAGATGGTCCGTTCATTGCTGAATATGCATACCCAGTTTATCGGCTGCATGACCTGTCATGCAGATGAAAAGAAACTGGGTAATTCTGAGATATCATTTGGATGGTTAAACTTTTCCGGTATCGAAGTAACTGGCCCGCCATTCGGAACTGATGTGGATCCTGATACAGGAAGCCTGGTAACAACGGATGACTATTATTCGAAAATAGTTGCTTATACGCAGCATGACGATGGTCAAACATTACTGGAAATTACAGAAGACAAGCCTGAGGTACGAGAGTTTATTGAAATTCATGAGAAGTTATCGGAGCAGGACAGCGAAGCCATAAAGAAAAGATTTCACAAACTGATTACTGATAAAGGTCATAAATGCACACGTTGTCATACTGAGGAAAAAAAGAGTTTTCTACCGCTACAGAAACTGGGCTTCTCTGAGAATCGTATTGACTCCATAACAAATCTGAATATTGTGGGGATCGTACAGAAATACAAAGATTTTTATATGCCGAACATGTTTAGAGAAGATATTCCTTCAACCCGGTCAGAGGCTCTCGTCAATGATGCCCCGGGTAAATAAAAGCTGTTTGTTCCTGCTTCTGTCCGTTATTGCAACAGTTACCCATATAACTGCAGACGCATCCGGGCAACTTCAGACTCATCAAATAAAGCATGTCGCAGATATTACGGGCGATGATCCTGGCGGACTTTCTCTTCCAGGTGATGTAGTCGTGGTTAAAGGGCGAATCTATGTTGTAGACGGCGGCAATCACAGAGTTGTGGTTTTTGATGGTTCAGGAAAACAACTTTTTAAATTTGGTAAGCAGGGATCAGAAAGGGGGAATTTTAATGGCCCCGTAGGGATAGGCGCAGACCATTCAGACAGAATCTATGTTGCAGACAGGGGCAATAACAGGATTCAGGTGTTTAATCGGGATGGCAAGCAGCTAAGATCTATCACTGTTATGGATGACGGAAATCTTGTGAGACCGATTGATGTTGCTGCAACTCCAGATGGGAGTACTCTATTTGTAACCGGAAATAATAACCATAGTGTGATGGCATTTAATCAGAAGGGAAAGCTGTTACGAAAATGGGGAGGCCGTGGAGCTGAAAATGGTAAGTTCCGTTACCCGGCGACTATTGTATTCACTGCTGACAAGCGTGTAGTGGTTGTTGATGTATTAAATACTCGCATACAGCTCTTTGAGCAAAGCGGGAAATTTATTACCTCAATTGGAGGCTGGGGGGTGCTGCCCGGTCAATTGGTTCGGCCAAAGGGTATCGTGGTAGATAAGGATGGACGCTTCCTGGTTTCAGACAGTTATATGGAAGTTGTACAGGTATTTGACGATGCCGGTCACTTTCTTTATGTGCTTGGGGATAATGAAAAGCCTTATAGAATGACCTCTCCAGCTGGAATGACGATCGATAGTGATGGTCGTTTGTATGTTGCCGAGATGCTTGATAACAAGGTATCTATATTCGAATTGGGGCGGTAATCTACACTAATGGCTGTTTATATAAAATCCGTGTCACGTGGATTCTGTATCCTTTTGTGGGCAGGATTGTTGTTTGGTCTGTTGCTTACATCAATCGCTGAGGCGACACGCTTACCCTCTGCAAACCGGGAATGTTCCATATGTCATATCATGTGGCTAACAGAGTTCAGACGTGACGATGTAACCCCGTTAATCCAGTATCAGCCAAAGCCCGTACTCAAGACAGGAAAACAGGATGTCTCCAGTACGCCACGAATGTGTTTTTCCTGTCATGATGGCTTTGTGCTTGACTCGCGCTTTATGTGGAAAAAGGGTCGCGGCCATAACCATCCTGTTGGAGAAAAACCATCAGACAAAATCAAAATCCCATTGGTTGAGGGAAAGAAGTTGTTTCCGCTTAATGATGACGGGAAAATGTACTGTGGAACCTGTCATACGGCACATGGTGTCGATTGGGAGACAGACGATTCACCCGTCTTTATGCGTATAAAAAGCAGAGATGGTGAACTATGTGAGGCTTGTCACCAGGATAAAACCACCGGCCCTGAAAAAGGGTTCCATATTCTCCATCGCAAGCCAGACAGATTCCCTGCCGATTTAAAAAAGGCAGGTTCCAGGTTAAGTTCGAAAGGTGATATAACATGCCAGTCTTGCCATAGGCCACATGCAGCTGCTGAAGAACCGATTCTGGTGATGAGAAACAACGATTCACAGTTGTGTCTGACCTGTCACATTGACAAGCTCGCGGTTAAGGGTAGTAAACATGATATGTCCTTAATGGCGCCTGATGATCTCAATATAAAGGGACAAAAGTCCCAAACTGCGGGACCTTGCAGTGCCTGCCATGTGCCACACCAGGGAGGCGGGTTGTTCCTGTGGGCGCGTCAGACAGAAAAGGCAAGTGATGATGTAATTTCATCTACCTGTCGCAGTTGCCATAACAAGGAAGGACCGGCACACAAGAAACTGGTTGGACAATATAGTCACCCGACTGGTGTACCGATTACAGATCCCGGGATCATCGCGACAGCAAACAAATGGGTTAGCCGTTTTAAGGACTTTGTCGGTCTGAAGCCAATACAGGTGCTTCCATTATATAACAAAAATGGTCGTCGGGTAGCCAAGGATGGATTGGTTACCTGTGCTAGTTGTCATGATCCACATAACTGGGCGCCTCATGCGAAAAAGACTCAAAGAAAGGATACACACAAGCTTAAGGGAGACGGACGTTCAAGTTTCCTGCGTATAGCCAATGATGAAAATAGTAGCCTGTGTATAAATTGTCATCGTGAACAGTCCGTAGTCACAATGTCGAAACATAATCTTGACATAAGCGCACCACAGGCCAGTAATGTAGCTGGCAGAAAAGTCTCCACAGATGGGGCATGTAGTGCCTGTCATCTTCCGCATAAGGGGCAGGGCTCTCATATGTGGGCACGCAAAAAAGTTGATGGCAAGCAGGGTGAAGATGGTTTATGTGCATCCTGTCATCGTGAGGAGGGCCTGGCAGATAAGAAACTTGTCGGAGACAAGGGTCATCCTGTACATGCAAAAATGACCATGAGTGCAACCCCGGAAATGCTACCTCTCTACAAAAGGAAACAAGCGAAAAATGGCGAAAAAGGATTAATAGAATGTGCAACCTGCCACAACCCGCATCAGTGGGACTCCAGGGATGCGGCCAGTAAAGCTGGGACAGACCCGGAAGTAGATGGTGATGCAGATACCAGTTTTCTGCGTCTGCCTGCAGTAGCTCAACATGGTGCATTGTGTACTGAATGTCACAATTGAAGCCTAAAACTTTAAGACTATTCGGTTCAGGCAAGACACAAAATTTTGTATCCTGAATAAAATATGCGGGTTGATTCCGCAACAGGGTGCAGCTAGTGCTCCTTCAAGGTGATATTTTTGGATTCAGCACACCTGTGGTGTTTCGCTGCAAGGCGCAGTGTGCCTCGCCCTTGTCAAGCACTGCAACGCCGACTGTGGGACATTACAGAGGAATCTCCGAAAAGGGTTGGTCTGTCAATGCTCATGGCTGTGTTGCGCCTCTTGCAAAGGGCTGCGGCCATTCGCTGTGAGGCATGTTTTACCATAAACATTGACAGACCAACTGAACCCCAAAATATCACCTTGAAGGAGTACTTAGTGTTAAAATCAAGTATGATTTGGTCTGGAGCTATATAAGCTATTAAAATTAAGGCTTAAGCTTCAATAAGAATATAAAATATATCGCGATCTGGTCATCAATTCGCTATCAATACAAAAAAAGGGGTATGTGAAACGTGTGGGAAATAGTAACTGCTGGCGGATGGTTGATGCTTCCGATTATTGCTTGCTCGGTAATCGCGTTAGCGATTATTGTGGAGCGCCTATGGGCCCTACAGAAGAAACGCGTTATACCCAACCAGTTGGTTGCGCAGGTCTGGCATTGGGAAAGGAATGACCAGCTGGATAATGAACAGGTAATGAAGCTGAGGAATGATTCCCCGCTTGGTAGTATTCTCGCAGCCGGATTGTTCAACCGTGACAAAGAGCGTGAGGTAATGAAGGAGGCTATTGAGGATACCGGTCGACTTATCGTCCATGAGTTACAGCGATACCTGAATAGTCTTGGCACGATCGCAGCAGTTACACCATTATTAGGGCTTTTAGGGACAGTTATTGGCATGATCAAGGTATTTTCAAATCTTACTACCCAGGGAGTAGGTAATGTCGGGAGTCTGGCGGGCGGGATATCCGAAGCTCTGATTACAACTGCGGCCGGGCTCGTCGTCGCCATTCCCAGTCTGATGTTTTACCGATACTTCAGCGGCCGTGTAGATGAACTAGTGGTTGCCATGGAGCAGGAGGCCGTCAAGCTGGTTGAAGTCATGCACGGGACAAGGTCAAAAGAAACGCTTTCGGACTATAGAGAATGAATCTGAAACCCCAAAGACGCGATCATGTAGACGTAAACCTTACGCCACTTATTGATGTGGTTTTTCTACTGCTGATCTTTTTTATGGTATCGACCACGTTCAAACACGATGCAGAGCTAAAGATCGATTTACCGGAGGCAAGTGCCAAGGCTGTAGAGCAAAAGAAGGAAACGATTGAGATCGTGATCGATGCAGAAGGGCGCTATTTCATAAACAAGCAGGAAGTAGTCAACCGGAAAATCGAGACCCTGAAAACCGCTATTTATAAAATTTCCAAGGGTAGCAACACAATCCCATTTATTATTAGGGCGGATGCTAAGTCACCCCATCAGGCCTTTATTACTGCCATGGATGCGGCTAAACAACTCGGATTCGTTAATCTTTCCATTGCCACCACACAGGCAACTGAAAATTAATGACTGGGACCTCCACTCAGACCACAGCAAATTCTGAAACCCCTGCAGCGACAAACGATGCAGCCACTCTCGTGGTCAGCAACAAGGGAGTTGATACCTATGGCCGTTTGCTGCGTTATGCATTTCCCTACTGGACTGCTTTTCTAATCGCAGTTGTTGGAATGGCCATCTATGCAGCTACCGAACCAGCCTTTGCCGCACTCATTAAGTACATGACAGACGATAGTTTTGTGGCACAAGACCCGGAAGCCATCCGGCAAACACCTTTGTTGCTACTGGGGCTGTTTCTGGTAAGGGGGCTGGCGGGTTTTATGTCCACCTATTGTATGAAATGGATAGGCAGGAAGGTGATCAAGCAAATGCGAAGCCAGCTATTTTCACGCCTGCTTACCTTGCCAACGAGTTTTTATGATAGCAGTACATCCGGCAAACTGATCTCAAAGCTTACCTATAATGTAGAACAGGTTGCCCAGGCAACCACGGACTCGATCACGGTATTGATCCGTGACACATTAACCGCATTAGGATTGCTGGCCTATATGTTTTATCTGAGTGGAATGCTGGCACTGACTTTTGCGATTTGTGGCCCGTTTATTGCGATTATCATTGTGATTATCAGCCGCCGGTTTCGTCGCATCAGTACACGTATCCAGAACAGCATGGGAGACGTAACCCACATAACTCAGGAAGTCATTGATGGTCACCATATCGTAAAGACGTTTGGTGGACAGGAATATGAAACGCGGCATTTTGAAGAGGTGAATGAATCCAACCGAAAACAGCAGATGAAGCTGGTCGTTACCTCTGCGGCAAGTGTGCCGCTGGTACAGTTTGTTGTGGCGACTGCGCTGGCAGGTATTGTGTATATGGCGACCTCTGATTACATGGGAGAGATCACTACGCCGGGTACATTTATGTCGTTTGTAACGGCACTGCTAATGTTATTGCCGCCATTAAAACGACTGACCATGGTGACCGGCGGTATCCAGCAGGGCATAGCCGCTGCCGATAGTATCTTTGCAGTGCTTGATGCGGATCCGGAGCCGGAAACCGGCAACAAAACGCTGGCCAGGGCGAAAGGTAATCTTGAATTCAGGGATGTTAGCTTTGCCTATCACAAAGACAAAACTCTGGTTCTGAGCAATATCTCTCTAAAGATAGAAGCGGGACAGACAGTAGCCCTTGTCGGGCGTTCCGGTAGTGGGAAATCGACACTGGTAAACTTGTTACCCCGGTTCTATGAAATAGAAACAGGTAATATCCTGCTCGATGGTGTAGATATAAGAGAATACAAACGAGAGGCATTGCGTAACCAGATTGCGCTCGTCAACCAAAGGGTAACGCTGTTTAACGATACGATTGAGCGCAATATCGCCTATGGCGCTATGGAAAAAGCAACAAAGGAAGAGATAATTCGTGCGGCAGAGGCTGCCCATGCGATGGAATTTATTGAAAAGCTTCCGGATGGGTTGCAGACCATTACCGGTGAAAATGGCGTATTGCTTTCCGGTGGTCAGCGCCAGCGCATTGCAATTGCCCGAGCCTTGTTGAAAAATTCACCTGTACTGATACTCGATGAGGCCACCTCTGCACTGGATACCGAATCCGAGTTTCATGTACAGGCGGGTCTGGACAGGTTAATGCGGGACAGAACCACGCTGGTCATCGCACACCGACTGTCTACCGTAGAAAAGGCAGATAGAATCATCGTGCTGGATGGTGGTGAAATCGTGGAAACAGGTACACATCAGGAGTTGATCGACAATAAAGGGCATTACGCGGCACTGTATCGTATGGAGTTTGATACCGATACATAGCACTCGCATAATGAATGAGATCGAAATTGTTATTTTTTTCAGCAATATACAGGAATCCAGAATGACAAGACTGGAAAACTACTGGTATAAAAAAAACCCGCTGCCGAATTTATTGCTGCCATTTTCCTGGCTCTTCTGCGCACTCGTGTATTTACGTCGTAAGGCCTACGCTACCGGGCTTTTCAAAACACATAAAGTCATTGTTCCTGTGATCGTGGTGGGTAACATTACAGTGGGTGGAAGTGGCAAAACGCCATTAGTAATATGGATGGTAGAGTTTTTAAAAAGTGTCGGCTACTATCCGGGTATTGTAAGCCGTGGCTACAAAGGCCACGCAAAGCACTGGCCACAGCAGGTAAGGCCGGATAGTGACCCGGAAATGGTAGGTGATGAAGCGGTATTACTGGCACAGCGATGTAACTGCCCGATTGCAGTAGGGCCAGACCGGGTTGCAGCCGCAAAGGGGCTTTTACAGTTCAGTGATTGTGATGTGATCATTTCGGATGATGGCTTGCAGCATTATGCGTTGGATCGCGATATTGAAATAGTCGTGATTGATGGTATCCGGCGTTTTGGCAACCAGCATTGCCTGCCGGCAGGGCCACTTCGTGAGCCACTCAGCCGGCTCGATGAAGTAGACATACAAATATGCAATGGCAGAGGGGGCCGTGGAGAATTCTCCATGGGTATGTCGGTCGAAAATACAATAAAGTTGAATAACCACGAGCAGAATCAATCACTCGAAAGCTTCAAGGGCAAACCGGTACATGCTGTTGCCGGTATAGGAAACCCGGATCGATTCTTTGGGGCCTTGCGCAGTAAGGGGCTGGATCTGATTGAGCACCCGTTCCCGGACCATCATAGATATACCGAGAGTGACATCAGCTTTGATGATACACTTGATATCATCATGACAGAGAAAGATGCGGTTAAGTGCAGGCGATTTTTGAAAGCCCGCGCCTGGTTTGTACCGGCCGATACAAAAATCGATGAACGGTTTAGTCAACGGCTGAAAGTCCTGTTAAAAAGGGTGACCGAAGAAAAGGTGCATCATAAGATTTGAAGTGACTGTTTAACCTAAAGTAAATTAACGTATAGCAAGACAAAGTGAGGACGTAATGGATACCAAATTACTCGACATCCTGGCCTGCCCGATTTGCAAGGGAACCCTGGTATATAACAAAGAGGCGCAGGAACTCATTTGCAAGCTTGACCGGTTAGCCTATCCCATACGCGATGACATCCCGGTAATGTTGGAAGACGAAGCCAGAAAACTTCCGGCAGATGAAGAAATAGCATAACCAGATTCAGAATATGAGTTCATTCAAGGTTGTTATCCCGGCACGTTATGGCTCCAGTCGCTTACCTGGTAAGCCGTTACTGGAGATTGCCGGAAAACCGATGGTGGAACATGTATATGCAAGGGCAGTAGAAAGCGGGGCAGAAGAAGTCATTATCGCCACGGACAATGAACGCATAGCAGAGGTCGCTGGCATGTTTAACGCTACGGTTTGCATGACATCAGTTTCACACCCTTCTGGCACAGACCGCATAGCAGAGGTCGCCCGTATCAATAACTGGAGTTCGGACACCATCGTCATCAACCTGCAGGGGGATGAGCCCCTGATGAACCCGAAATTGATCAGGCAGGTAGCCGATGACCTCGAACAATATAAAGATGCAGGTATCGCCACACTCTGCACACCCATCACCACCACCGCAGAGTTGTTTGATCCACATGTGGTAAAGGTCATCATGGATCATCAAGGTTATGCTCTGTATTTCAGCCGCGCCACCATCCCGTGGGATCGAAAGGCCTTTGCCGAAACCCAGGAGACCTTGCCGGAGGATTCAGTGCATTACCGGCATGTGGGCCTGTACGGTTATCGGGTAGATTTTCTTGGCCAATACAGTCAGATGAAACCCTGTTACCCGGAGCAGGCAGAATCACTGGAACAATTACGGGCCCTGTATCACGGGGTAAGGATACATGTCAGTGTTTCAGAAGCGCCACCGGGACATGGGGTAGATACGCAGGAAGACCTGGAGAGGGTGGCATCACTTTTGGAATGATTGTGATTGGTTTTTGAGGCAAAATTAAATCATGTTATATCATTAGTAGCTTCGGAATCGGTGTAGAGTAACAATAGTCCCTCTGAATCATTCTAATTTATAGAAAAAGTGTTTTATTATTGTTATGGATGAAGAAAAAGGTTTACACGAAAAAATCAATCTTGAAACCTCTAAAATAGCCTGGAAGGAACTTCAGCGATTCTTTGCCGCAGGGAAAGCGATAGCAGTTGGTCCGTCACTTGATTTGGTGGAGGTTGCCTTACAGGTAAGTCAGGACAATAAATCTGAAGTGGCTCAATGGATGAGTAGTGGGTATGTAAACGGTGTAACCGATGAACAGGCGAGGGAGTGGCTAAATACGAATGCGAGCGTATGGGCAGTGGTAGTAAAGCCCTGGGTGCTTGTTCAGAATATAGATAAACAGTAAAAAATAATCATGCCGTTACACAGGCACATATGAGCTTTGGTAATGATAGTGTGAAGTTCACGAGGAGTTGAAATAATGACATTGAATGTATACCTGTCAGGTGAAATACATACTGACTGGCGAGATAAGATCAAGCAGGGCGCTAAAAAAAATGGACTGGATATTAACTTTACTTCAGCCGTTACTGATCATAAGGCCAGCGATGCGGCAGGAGACCATCTGGGCTCGGAATCAAACCCGTTCTGGCGTGACCATAAGTCTGCAAAGATAAATGCCATTCGGACAAAGACCCTGATTGAAAATTGCGATGTCATGGTGGTCCGGTTTGGCGACAAGTACAAGCAATGGAATGCAGCATTTGATGCAGGCTACTGCGCAGCATTAGGCATGCCGTATATTACTCTGCATGCAGAGGATATCACTCACCCTTTGAAGGAGGTAGATGCGGCTGCCATGGCATGGACGACTACTACAGGTCAGGTTGTTGATGTCCTGAAATACGTAATGAAGGACTACGCAGTTGAAAATATTTAAATATATATCTGTATCGTTATTATTTTTCCTGATGGCATGTGATGAGACAGATAAAGCACCAGCAGAAAAGATAGTGAAAGACGACCATATTATGTCCGGATACATGAAGACACTGGAAAAGGCTGAAGAGGTACAGAAAAAAGCCGATGAAGCAGTAGAAAGGAGGGATAAGGAAATTGAAGAGGCTACGGGAAAAAAATAAATCAGTATCGTCTGATGTTTTACCAATATTGTAAGTCAGCGCAGGAAAGATCCAATGGTTGCCGAGGTAAACCCATTAGTATTTTACGCAGAACAAGCCCAGTCTTATGGTCAAATTTGTTCTTGATCCCCGGTTAGAGGCGGATTGTATTCGGCTTGGAGAGCTGGAGTTAAGTCTGGTTTTGTTGATGAATAATTCATTGGTTCCCTGGTTTATTCTGGTGCCGAAGGTAGAAGAAAATGAAATCTGCCTGTTAACGGCTGAGCAGCAAAATACCCTGTACAAGGAAATTAATATACTCTCGGAATTTGTCTGTGACTCTTTTGAAACAGATAAACTCAATATTGGTACGATTGGCAATATTGTCAATCAACTACATGTGCATGTAGTAGGCAGAAGAAAAGATGATTATTGCTGGCCGGGCGTGGTGTGGGGAGAGAAAGAAAAAAGGCCTTATTCTGCTTCTGAAATTGAAAATATACGAATACTTGCCAGCAGTATAATGGCTAACGGTAAAAAATAGCCTCTTAAAGGATACGAAACCCGTTAATCTAGCCAGTCCAGTGCCTCATAGTCGGGGTGCAGTTCCTCACCACATGGGCTCAACACCTGGACAATAAAGCTCAGCGGGACCTTACGATGCGGGCTTCCAAACTGATCTGCCTGTATGGAATCGGTATCATCTGCCACCAGTACCAGTGCAGGTTGATCTTCCAGTATTTCAACTACACAGCATTCCTGGCCCTCATGCCAGACACGCATGCCGATTTTATTTTGCAAATCCTTAATGTCGATTACGATCCGTTGCATAGTTTTAATAATAGCGAATATTGAAAGACAGTCTATCAGAATTGTCTATAGTGGCTTAGTATGCAATCCAGCAGATACTATAGTTGATTTTCATATACAATGTTGATTAATAAATATACATCCTTCTGTTAGCATAATACGTAAAACATAGATTAAGCCTTTTGAAAACGAGAAATAGCATTAAAGTCCTGTTTGTATGTCTCGGAAATATATGCCGTTCCCCTACTGCACATGGTGTTTTTCAACACCTGATTGAGCAGGAGGGTTTGTCCGGCCTTATAGAAGTGGATTCAGCCGGTACGCATGCATACCATGTCAAAGAGCCACCAGACAGGCGCGCCCAACAGGCAGCCCTGAAAAGGGAGGTTGACCTTAGCCCGTTACGTGCCCGCAGGGCGACTGCGGATGATTTTGATGTGTTTGATTATGTGCTGGCAATGGATAGAGAAAATCTGGCTAATCTTGAACAAATCTGTCCTAAGGGAATGGAATACAAGTTAGGTTTGTTTCTGAGCTATGCGCCAGATCTCGGTGTCTCTGAAGTGCCAGACCCATACTACGGTGGGACTGCTGGTTTTGACAGGGTGCTGGATCTGATTGAAGATGCATCCCGTGGTTTGATCAGTCATTTACGAAAGGAACACAAATTATAAATAAACGGGCTACCTGTACTTGGTGGCCCGTTTATTCAATTTGTAATCGCAAGTCATAAGTCCTGTCTTTATAAGCTTGTTTTTATAACGTTCTTTTATAAAAACGATTAGTCTTTGGTGATTGCCGTTGCGTCTAGAGCTTCTCTTTTGAAGAGCCTGTGTTCTCACTGACGTTCTGACTACTTGTTTCGGCAGCGCCGGTTTGAGCCGGCTGGTTTGACGGAGCCTGCGGTTTCGGCGTTTGGTTTGGTGTCACCTTATGAGGCGTGTCCTGTCCTGAAACCAGGGTCTGATGAACCGCTGACTGCACTGAAGCATGTACATTTTGCTTTGCCACTTCCTGTTGTACAGGAGATGGAGCAGGTTTGGATGCCTCAGACTGTTCAGGTTGCTGTCTCTGTTGTTGCGGCTGCTCTTTTACTGAAGAAACAGGCCTGGCTTCAGTTGCTGCAGGTCTGGTGTTTTCAGCGGGCTTGTCTGCCGTTACACTTTCTGATGGCCTGGTCTCAGGTTGTTGTGATGCCTGTGTAGCTGGTTTCTGGGCTTCACGGTTATTAACCTCACTTTGTTGTTGGTCAGATGAGGCCGGAGAAGGTGACGGTTTTGATGAATTTTCGGCATCCTGTCTTTCCTTTTCTCTTCTTGCTGCACCTAGCGCAGCTACGCTGCCAAAAGTACTGGTGGTGCTAGCAGTGCTGCCTGATGTCTGCTGCTCTGATTGCTGTACAGCGGATGTTTGTGTTTGGCCTGCCTGTTCACTGTTCGTCTTGTTTGTGTTACCAGCAGGGCTGGTAGTCTCGCTAGTAGTCCTGTTGTCTGACGTTCTGTTTCTGTTACGTCCACCCCTGCGACCCCTTCGCTTACCACGGCCTGAATCTGAAGGCTTGTCTTTTTGAAGCCCGGTATTTTGTGTATCTGCCGGCTGATTCAATGGTTCATTGCTGTTAGCAGCGGGCTTAATGTCTTTTTTCTGCTCGGGCTTGTTCGTACCAGTCTGTTGTGGCTTTTGCGCACCCCGAGCTTGTTGCTGTTGACCACTTCGGCGTTGTTGCTGATTACCACCTGGTTTGCGGCCACGTGTCCCTCGCTTTGCACCTGGTCGAGGGCCTTGTCTACGCTGCTGAGGACGTTTGTTATCTTGTCGTGCAGGTTGCTCTGCTTTTTTCTTTTCTCCGCCGTTACCCATCAGGGTAGAGAAGATTCTTTTGATGAAACCGCCTTCAGATACCGACTTTTGTGTGGGTGCAGGAGATGGGGGCGTTACCGTCGTGACTGCAGGTTGCTCTGCAGTTGTAATGCTCTGAGCTGGAGCTTCCAATGTTTCATTAGGTGCTTCCATCTTGGTTGCCATTTGATAACTGGTTCTATCTTCATCTGTTACTTCATCAGTGCGATCTCGGTTGACTTCGAAATATGGAGTTTCCATGGTCGCATTCGGGATCAGGATGATTGTAGCTTTGTGTCTTTCTTCAATCGTATTGATCATTGGACGCTTTTCGTTCAACAGGAATGTTGCCACGTTAACGGGAAGCTGAGCGACAACACGCTCTGTATTTTCCTTCATAGCTTCTTCTTCCAGGATGCGAAGCACAGACAGCGCGAGTGATTCCACTCCACGTATTGTACCGTGGCCCTTGCAGCGAGGGCATACAATCTGACTGGCTTCCCCCAGTGAAGAACTGAGGCGTTGACGCGACATTTCCAGCAGACCAAACCGCGAAATGCGTCCAACCTGTACCCGCGCACGATCCATTTTCAGGGCATCTCGTAACCTGTTTTCTACTTCACGCTGGTTCCTGGCATGGTTCATGTCAATAAAGTCGATGACAACCAGACCACCCATGTCACGTAGGCGTAATTGTGTTGCGATCTCAGTTGCCGCTTCGAGATTGGTATTGAGAGCTGTTTCTTCTATATCACTACCCTTTGTCGCCCTTGCAGAGTTGATGTCAATAGAAACCAGTGCCTCTGTAGGATCTATGACGATTGAACCACCCGATGGCAGGCGAACTTCACGGTTAAAGGCAGATTCTATCTGGCTCTCAATCTGATAACGGGTAAACAGGGGTATGCTATCCGTGTAATGCTTCAGCTTCTGCAGATTGTGGGGCATAACCTGCTGCATAAAATCATGGGCTTTTTTATATATTTCCTGATTATCAATCAGGATCTCACCCATATCATTTCTAAGATAATCTCGTAAGGCCCTGATGATTACGTTACTTTCCTGGTAAATCAGAAATGGAGCAGGGCGATCATTTGATGCTTTTTCAATACTTTCCCAGAGACTCAGCAGATAATCCAGATCCCACTGTAATTCTTCGACATTTCTGCCTACACCTGCGGTCCTGACAATCAGGCCCATTCCTTCCGGGATTGTCAGGACACTCAGGGCTTCGCGAATCAGGTTGCGATCTTCTCCCTCAATCCTGCGGGATACTCCACCGGCACGAGGATTATTGGGCATGAGTACCAGATAACGACCAGCCAGGCTGATAAAGGTGGTCAGTGCTGCACCCTTGTTACCGCGCTCATCCTTCTCTACCTGGATGACAATTTCCTGGCCTTCCTGGATTGCGTCCTTGATTGGGACACGTCCACCAGAGCGTGCATCTGATTTGAAATAGCTACGGGATATTTCTTTTAATGGCAGGAAGCCATGTCGGTTACCGCCATAATCAACAAAGGCGGCTTCAAGGCTAGGTTCAACTCGCGTGACTTTCGCTTTGTAAATGTTTGATTTCTTTTGTTCTCTGGTCGATGTTTCAAGGTCCAGGTCATACAGACGCTGGCCATCCACCATGGCAACACGCAACTCCTCTTGCTGAGTCGCGTTCACTAGCATACGTTTCATGTTAAATTCTCTCTAGCGCTCATACCAATAACTGACATGTTGTGATTAACAGAAACCAGAAATGTGAGGTTGTCTGTCAACGGGTCTGGCACTGCCAGATACATCCAGTGTGTCAGCTACGGGAGCATTCCATCTTGTACCACTCTTTAAATCAATTTAGGATCGAGCGGTAATTAAATCCTGTAAATTTTTAGTCTGTCCTGATATTTCTGTAAAGCTATTTTTGGAACTTCCGTTATAACCTTTCTTTTTTAATCAGGATAGTCTGTAAACGCTGTCGTTATTTTGTCTTTTCTTGTTTGTTGCAATCGTTATTGCAACAGGTACCGATCACAATGACTCGTGTACTGTCTACGTTAAGCATAGACTACTGAAAAAGACATTCGTTCGGTAAATCATGTCTCGACAGAACCAGTCTCATAAAAGTGATTAACCTCGCATTAATGCACCTATAAAACTGATATAAATTAACTATAACAGTGTTATGTAAATCCTTCAATTATTTAGTCATTTATTTGACAAACTGTTAATATATGGTGATGAATCAGGCTTTTGTGGAAAATTCAAATTCGGTGCAAATGTTGACCGTTACTTCCGAATTTGCGGGACAAAGGATTGATAACTTCCTGTTCCGTAGACTAAAGGGTGTACCAAAAACCCGTATTTATAGAATTCTGCGAAAGGGTGAGGTGAGGGTGAATAAGGGACGAATACGTCCCAATTACCGTTTGAAAGACGGGGATACGGTTCGCATTCCTCCGATCCGTCAGAGTCAACCGGATGAGAATAAAGAGACCAGAATTCCAAGGGCTATTCTGACACAACTGGATCAAGCTACCCTTTTTGAGAACGATGATGTACTGGTTCTGGATAAACCATCCGGGCTTGCTGTACACGCGGGAAGCGGCCTTGGATTTGGTTTGATAGAGGCAATCAGACAATTACGCCCGGACGCCAATTTTCTTGAACTGGTCCACCGTCTGGATCGAGACACCAGTGGCTGCCTTGTTCTGGCAAAAAACAGGGCTTCGTTGCTGGCATTACACGAACAATTTAGAGAATCAGGAATGGCGAAAAAATATCTGGCGCTACTGGCAGGTAGCTGGAATTTCGGGGATAAAACTGTTTCGGCACCCTTAATGAAAAATACCCTCAAGGGAGGCGAGAGGATGGTTCAGGTCAGTCAACAAGGTAAGCCTTCGGTTAGTCATTTTCATCCCGTCAATATTTTTTCTGACGCATCCTTAATGGAGGTTAGACTTGAAACCGGACGTACACACCAGATCAGGGTGCATGCCAGGCATATCGGTCATCCAGTGGTTGGGGATTCAAAATATGGCGATACAGAAATAAACCGGAAATTTCAGAAGCAAGGTCTGAAACGTCTTTTCTTACATGCCCATTCGATAGAATTTACATTGCCGAGTATGCACGAAGGAGAAACATTGCTGATCAGTGCACCGCTACCAGCAGAGTTGAAAATGGTATTGAATAAACTGGAAGGGCACTCATGATGGATCCTTTTGAATGGTAAATATGAATACCAGACTACTGGTCTTTGACTGGGATGGTACTCTGATGGACTCGGAGTTTCATATTGTAAGTTGCATGAAGGCCGCCATATGCGAACTTGACCTACCTGATCGTAAAGAGGATGAAATCAAGAATATTATTGGCCTGGGCCTGATGAAAGCAGTGCAAACACTATACCCGGAACAGGCCAGCGAAGCCTTTGCCCATAAATTGGCCGATGCATATCGAAGCTATTATTTTAGTGATGATGCTCCACAGCAACTTTTCCCCGGCGCAGTTGAAACACTTGAACATTTAATAGACAGAGGTTTTCTATTGGCTATAGCTACAGGCAAGAGCAGAAAGGGGCTGGATCTGTCACTGGAGCACACGGGGCTGGTCGAGATGTTTCAGATCAGTAGGTGTGCAGATGAAACCACATCCAAGCCTCACCCGAGAATGCTAAATGAAATTATGACTGAGCTTGCATGTGGCCAGGAAGAAACCATTATGATAGGAGATACAGAATATGATATGGAAATGGCATATAATGCAGGTACTAAGGCTATTGCTGTCAGTTACGGAGTTCATGAAACACAGCGTTTATTGAAATACAAGCCAGCAGGCTGCATCGATAAAATCACAGATTTATCGGGGTTACTAGCCAGTTTTTCAGATAAATCAATCTAATAAAACCTAAAGTCAAACTGCTATACTGCCGACAAGACCACAAACAAATCTATTGCATACCTTTATTATAATCGCAGCCCAGTTACTTCATCAGTAAATTGATATGTGCCAAAGGAAGTCTTTATGTCTGAATATGATCTGAACCAATCAAATGCAGAGCCCCGGGGGACTTCCGCCTCTGATCCTGCATGGGAAAGAAAAATGATTACTGACCTGGCATTCTCAGCGTTGAAAGAACAACGTCGTACTCGTAGGTGGGGGATATTCTTTAAACTGGCTTTTCTGGTTTATTTATTTGTTATCCCGTTAATGTTTATGCAGGGGAGTAATTTTAGCCCAAAGGTACCATTGGGTAAGCACACGGCACTTGTCGACATTGATGGCATTATCGCAAATGATTCAGAAGCCAGTGCGGATAATATCGTCACTGGTTTGAGAGATGCATTTGAAGACAAGGACACAGTCGGCGTGATACTGCGTGCTAATAGCCCAGGGGGAAGTCCTGTCCAGGCGGGATATGTTTATGATGAGATTGTTCGGTTACGGGAAAAATATCCCGATATTCCGATGTATGCCGTAATTACAGATAGTTGTGCATCTGCATGTTATTACATTGTTTCTGCTGCAGATGAAATTTATGCGAACCAGGCAAGCATAGTAGGTTCCATTGGGGTTTTATACAATGGTTTCGGGTATACAGGAACTATGGAAAAGCTGGGCGTTGAACGTCGTTTGCATACGGCTGGTGAAAACAAGGCCATACTGGATCCGTTTTCTCCTGAAAAGGAAGAAGACGTAGCACATCTTAAGCCGATGTTGAAGGAGATCCATGAACAGTTTATTGCGGCTGTGAAAAAAGGACGTGGAGAAAGACTGGTGCTTAATCAGAATATTTTCAGCGGTCTGTTCTGGACAGGATCAAAAAGTGTTGAACTGGGACTGGTTGACGGATTGGCCAGCACAGGTACGGTTGCAAGGGACATTATCCAACAGGATGAGATTGTAAACTTTACACCAAGGAAAGATTTTATCAATAGATTGACAGATAAATTTGGTGCATCATTAGCAAATGCAATATTTCATGAAAAGTCTGGTGGTTCGCCATTTCGCTAAAGGCTGATCATTCAGGTAAACGTAGAAGGTTTAAGGCAGGTCGAGTATCGATACCAAAGAGACAGGCAGTTGCAAGATTCTGGTTGTAGAAGACAATGCTGTTAATCAGCTTGTTATTACCAGCATGTTAAAAAAATGCGGGTACGAATCAGATGTTGCAGAAAATGGTCAAAAGGGCGTGGAAGCCAATAGCAATAATAACTATAACGTTATACTGATGGATTGTGGCATGCCTGTAATGGACGGCTTTGAGGCGACCAGGGAAATTCGGAAAAGGGAAAAGGAGTTAAACAAAGATCGAGTGACTATCGTAGCCCTTACGGCACATGCATTTGATGAGATAAAAGATAAATGTGATGAAGCAGGTATGGATGAATTTATTACCAAACCACTTCAACTAAATACCATTAAGGATTTACTGGATAGTATTATGCCAGAGGAATGCAAAACCTGAGATTAGGGAGCCTCTGGACAAGAACTTGTCCAGAGGCTCCCTAAATAATTTTCACGCCTTCCTGTTCGAGCATTCTACATAAACGTATTAAAGGCAAGCCGATCAAGGCTGATGGATCTTCGCCCTCCATGCGTTCAAACAGCGCCACACCCAGACCTTCTGATTTAAAGCTCCCGGCACAATCATATGGCTGCTCTGCCTTGAGATAATTTTCAATTTGATCTCGGGTAAGTTTTCTAAAGATCACATTGAATGGGATGACATCAACTTGCAGGTTTTTACTTGACGTATTATACAGGCATAACCCTGTATAAAAGGCGACGGTTTCTCCAGACGCCTTTTCCAGCTGCACCACCGCTTTTTCGTGATTGCCTGGTTTGCCTAATACTTCATTATTCAGCACGGCCACCTGATCAGAGCCTATTACCAATGCATCTGTATAGCTTTCAGCCACTGCCCTGGCCTTTTGCTCGGCAAGCCTGGCTACCAGTGCCTGCGGTGTTTCACCAGCAAGACGAGACTCATCAATATCAGGCGCTGCAGACTCAAAGGCCAGGTCAAAACGCTGCAGCAGCTCTTTTCTATAAGGAGATGTGGAACCCAGAATAATTTGCATAAATTTAGTTTTTTTGTAGTTAGTAATTGCAGGGTGTTGTTATTTAAGTAAAAAATCGCTAAAAAGCCAAGTACCCCTATATCGGTAACACTGATTTTGAATCAAATTTACATGGCCCAGAAAGCGTGGTAATTACTGGAAAAACAACAGGTTTCACAGTATTTGCTTTGACACATTTGTATACCCCGGTTAATATACGCGCCTCATGTCAGCACCACTGCCAGACCATATTGATATTTTAAGGCTGGCAAGGCAAGGCAGCAAGCTTGTTGGCAGGTTATCCCTTGATGGGATGGCCAGGTTCAGACAGGGTATTTTACTGCAGGACGATATCGTAAACACAGATCAAAAGCCTGTGTTAAAAGATGTGCTACAAGAACATCAGGATATTGGTTTCGCGAATATTGAGCTTGAGTTTGGCGAAGATGATGAACATAATTTGTTCATAAATGGGAAGGCTCAGGCCAGTGTATACATGACGTGTCAGCGCTGTCTGGAACCAATGTTGGTGGAGCTGGACGTAAGCTTTTTGCTTGGTGTTGTTGAAGATGAGGCCAGGGCTGGTCGGTTACCTGGGCAGTATGAGCCATTGGTGATTACTGGGAAATCAAGTTCATTACCAGAGATCATAGAGGACGAGTTGATTCTGTCGCTACCGTTGGTAGCGCTACATGAAGTCGATCAGTGTTCGGCATCAACATTAATGACATCAGTATCAGCAAAGGGAAGGGGAAAGGGTGATGGGCAAGAGGATGATAAGGAAGAAAATAGATTGAATAATCCTTTTTCAGTTCTGAGTACTTTGAAGAAGGAAGGGAAAAAGCATTAAATGTATGAAAAGAGTTTGGTATTAGAATTGGTTACTATTCAGGAGTAGAAGCAAATGGCTGTACAAAAAAGTCGTAGAACACCTTCAACCCGTGGCATGCGCAGGTCGCATGACAAGCTTACAAGCCCGGCATTATCAGTTGAACCAGAAACTGGTGAAACCCATCTTCGTCATCACGTAAGCCCTGATGGCTACTATCGTGGACGTAAGATAGAAGGAATAAAGTAATTTAATTTTGCGGACGGGTATTTGAGGATCGCTTTTAATATCCGTTCGCAATTTTTCTTTATTTTTGAGTAGTCCTGATCAGGCAATTACTACAAGCAATGGGTATATGCTTTGCTGAAAACAACATTGATTTTCCTGATCTCCTAAAGTTTTACATTATATTTCCTGCAATCTCTGTCTCTTCATCATTAAGGCCAATATGACTCCATCACATACTATTGCACTGGATGCCATGAGCGGTGATCTTGGGCCTGATGTAGTAATCCAGGCCGCCATTGATGTACTAGCCAGAAATAAGTCAGTAAAGCTGATACTTGTAGGAGATGAGCAGCAGCTATCCTGGAAATTACAGAACTTTAATGCCGAACAGAGTGAACGGTTAACCATCTATCATGCATCACAGGTAGTGGAAATGCATGAATCGCCCTCGCTGGCAATGCGTAAAAAGAAAGATTCATCTATGAGGGTTTCGATAAACCTGGTCGATGAAGGGGCCGCAGATGCCTGTGTCAGTGCAGGTAATACAGGTGCACTCATGGCCACCTCAAGGTTCGTACTGAAAACCCTGAGTGGTATAGACAGACCCGCTATTATTTCTGCCTTGCCTTCTATCGAAGGTCACACTCATGTACTGGATCTTGGTGCCAATGTTGATTGTAGCTCAGAACATTTATTCCAGTTTGCGGTTATGGGTTCTGTTCTTGCCAGTGCTATAGACAATATTGAACATCCGCGTGTTGGCCTGCTGAATGTAGGAGAAGAAGAAATCAAGGGAAATGAGCGTGTAAAGCTTGCATCACAACTATTATCTGATAGTGATCTTAATTATATTGGATTTGTAGAAGGCGATGACATCTACAAGGGTGGTGTTGATGTAGTGGTATGCGACGGTTTTGTTGGTAATGTTGCACTCAAGACCAGTGAAGGTCTGGCCAAGATGATCAGCCACTTTATGAAAGAAGAGTTTTCTCGCAATATACTCACACGTATCATGGGTCTTATCACCATACCGGTTTTGCGCGCCTTCCGTAAAAAGTTTGACCCTCGCCGGTATAACGGGGCAAGTCTGGTAGGGCTTCGTGGAATCGTCATCAAGAGCCATGGCGGTGCAGACAAACTTGCCTTTGCCAATGCCATAGAAATTGCCATGATCGAGGTAGATAAAGCCGTTCCACAAAAAATAAGCTCGCAACTGGAGTCGATATTAATGGAGAAGCAGGTAAGTTGATTTACTCACGCATAGCAGGGACAGGTGGATATTTGCCAGACAAGGTGGTTACTAATGCCGACCTTGAAAAAACAGTAGATACCACTGATCAGTGGATTCAGGATCGGACAGGTATACGAGAGCGTCATATAGCAGCCGAGGACCAGACCACTTGTGATCTTGCAGAGCAGGCAGCGCGTAAGGCAATGGAAAGTGCGAACGTAACTTCCGAAGATATTGATCTGGTGATTATAGCTACAACCACGCCGGACCGTGTATTTCCAAGCACTGCCTGCCTGCTACAACAACGTCTGGACATACATGGATGTGCTGCTTTTGATGTGCAGGCAGTCTGCACAGGTTTTGTCTATGCGCTGGGCATTGCAGATAAATTTATAAAAAGCGGAACCCATAAATGCGCCCTTGTTGTGGGAGCGGAAACACTGTCACGTATAGTTGACTGGAAGGATCGTACTACCTGTGTATTGTTTGGTGATGGAGCAGGCGCTGCAGTTGTGCGGGCCGCAGATGAGCCGGGAATCATGTCCACACACTTACATGCAGATGGAAAATATGAAAACCTTTTAACTGTACCGGCAGGGGTCTCACAGGGATATGACCAGATACTGCAACAGAGTGCCTTTATTGAAATGAAAGGTAACGAAGTCTTTAAAATGGCGGTAAATACTCTGGGGCGTATTGTCGATGAAACGCTTGAAGCAAACCAGTTGCAAAAATCGGATATTGACTGGTTAATTCCACACCAGGCCAATACCAGAATCATTGGCGCTACAGCGAGAAAGCTTAAAATGCCCATGGACCATGTGGTAGTGACCGTGGCCGAGCATGGCAATACATCTGCCGCGTCTATACCATTGGCGCTGGATGTAGCTATAAGAGACGGACGAATTAAACGCGGCGAGATTTTAATGCTGGAAGGATTTGGCGGTGGCTTTACCTGGGGATCAGTATTGCTCAAATATTAATATCACACAATCACCAGATAACTAATAATTCAAAATACAGAACAAATACATGAGTGAATTATGTCATTAGCATTTATTTTTCCAGGTCAAGGCTCTCAATCCGTTGGTATGCTCGGTGCGTTAGCGGAAAGTTTTCCACAAGTAAGTGAAACATTTTCCCAGGCATCCGATATTTTAAAATATGATTTATGGAAACTGGTTTGTGATGGGCCGATAGAAGAGTTGAACAAGACCCATATTACCCAACCTGCCATGTTGGTTGCAGGCATTTCTGTCTGGAGAGTATGGTCAGAAAAAGGTGGGGTCTTACCTTCAATCATGGCTGGACATAGCCTGGGAGAATATACGGCGCTGGTATGTTCCGGGGCACTGGATTTTGAAGACGCAGTCTCATTGGTAGCACATAGAGGTCAATTAATGCAGGATGCAGTACCGGCTGGAACAGGTGCCATGGCGGCAATACTGGGTCTTGAGGATGATGCTGTAATGGAAGTATGTCAGATCGCAGAAAAAGAAAGTGCTGAAAGGAATGAAGTAGTAGCTGCGGTAAATTTTAATTCGCCAGGCCAGGTAGTAATTGCAGGAAGCAAAGGTGCGGTAGAAAGAGCAATGGAGATTGCCAAAGAAAAGGGCGCTAAGAGAGTCCTGCCATTACCGGTTAGCGTGCCTTCACATTGCAAGCTAATGAGGCCCGCAGCAGACAAACTTGCAGAACGTCTTGCGCAAATTGAAATTAAAGCGCCATCCATTCCTGTAATACACAATTATAATGTCCAGACGAACAGTAATGCCGATGATATTCGTGCTGCACTGACCAAACAGTTGTATAATCCGGTTCGTTGGGTTGAGAGCATTCAGTCAATAACAGAAAAAAATATTGGGTTACTAATAGAATGCGGCCCAGGAAAGGTACTGACAGGTTTAAGCAAAAGAATAGATAAGACACTGGTTACCAGGCCTATATTTGATCCAGCAAGTCTGGATGCCGCACTGGAAAGTTGTTGATCCGGATGAGTGAAGAGGACATGACACTGGAAAATGAAATAGCATTGGTGACAGGCGCCAGTCGAGGTATTGGCAAGGCAATAGCAATGGAGCTGGGCAACCTGGGGGCAACTGTAGTTGGAACAGCAACAAGCCAGAAGGGTGCCGACCAGATCACTGCATACCTCGGTGAACATAACATTAATGGTTCCGGCGTGATGCTGGATGTCACCCAAAGCGAAATGATTGCGCCGTGTTTGAAAGAGATAACTGAAAAATATGCTGCACCGAGTATTTTGATCAACAATGCAGGGATCACGCGTGATAATTTGTTAATGCGCATGAAAGAAGAAGAGTGGGATTCTATTATCGATACCAATCTCAGCTCTATATTCAGGTTAAGCAAAGCATGTCTGCGCAGTATGATGAAGGCCAGGAAGGGCCGTATAATAAGTATAACCTCCATTGTAGGTGTTATAGGTAACCCGGGGCAGGTTAATTATTCGGCTGCAAAGGCAGGTATTATCGGCTTCAGCAAATCATTGGCACGTGAAATTGGCAGTCGGGGTATCACCGTGAACACAGTAGCGCCAGGGTTCATTGATACGGACATGACAAAGGCACTTTCTGAAGACCAGAGAAAATCGCTTACCGAGCAAATTCCTGCTGGCAGACTGGGAAGCCCTGAAGATATTGCGCATGCAGTTGCATTCCTGTCGTCACCACAGGCAGCTTACATTACAGGACAAACCATACATGTAAATGGTGGAATGTTTATGAGCTAGTAGCAAAATAATGGCGACGCCCCTCTTTTTTGCGGGCATTTAATGACCAAGCTCTTAGAACTACAAAGTTCAAATATATAAACAACATTTAAAATACATTGCAACCATATGTTATATATAGTAAAAAAATATACGTGATTTTGAAAATATTGTTATGCAAAATCATTGTTTTTTAATGTGGCAAGAATGTTTTGTTTTCACTAAAATACCGCCCGCAGACCTAATGAGTTTGCAACTTCATTCAATGCAGAGGATAAACTGAAAATGAGCACTATCGACGAACGCGTCAAGAAAATTATTATAGAGCAGCTTGGAGTAAATGATGATCAGGTAGTCAATGATGCATCTTTCGTTGATGATCTGGGTGCCGATTCACTCGATACTGTAGAGCTGGTTATGGCACTTGAAGAAGAGTTTGAGTGTGAAATTCCAGACGAAGAATCAGCAAATATCACTACAGTCCAGGAAGCAATCAATTACGTCAACGCTCATATGTGAGCAGACCCGCAATTTTGTTGTCTGGTATCAATCTTCACAGTAATGTTCATGGTTTCATTTAGCAGGAAAATGAATGTGAATATTAGAGACAGGCAGCACAACTCCATGTTTTATGCAGATGGAGTGTCTGTTAATACTTTCCAAAATCTGAGTAGGGAGTGTCTGACTTGTCTAAGCGGCGTGTAGTAATAACTGGCCTGGGTATTATATCTCCTGTCGGTCTTTCTATTACAGAGGCCTGGGACAATATCATTGCGGGCAAAAGCGGTATCAGGCCTATAACCAGGTTTGATGTGACAGACTTTCCGGTTCGCTTTGGAGGCACAATCGAAGGGTTTGATGTGTCCAAATACATTTCACCAAAAGACGTGAAAAAAATGGACCCGTTTATCCACTACGGTATTGCTGCAGGCGCACAGGCAATCAAGGATGCCGGCCTGGAGGTCACCGAGGAAAATGCGGAACGCATTGGTGTAGCCATTGGTTCAGGAATAGGTGGCATCTCGTCTATTGAAAAAGGATATGAAGGCTACCTGAATGGTGGTCCACGCAAAATCTCTCCTTTCTTTGTTCCACAAAGCATTATCAATATGATTTCGGGTAACCTGTCTATCCAGTACGGGCTCAAGGGACCAAACATTGCCATTGTTACCGCCTGCACAACAGGCACACATAACATTGGCGCCGCAGCACGTATTATTGCCTATAACGATGCCGATGTAATGGTTGCAGGTGGCGCAGAAATGGCAACTTCTCCTACAGGACTGGGTGGTTTTGCAGCCGCACGCGCACTTTCAACCCGTAACGATGACCCGACCAAAGCGAGCCGGCCATGGGACAAGGATCGTGATGGTTTTGTACTGGGTGATGGTGCAGGTGTTCTGGTACTGGAAGAATATGAGCATGCAAAGAAGCGTGGCGCAAAAATCTATGCGGAAGTAGTCGGTTTTGGAATGAGCGGTGATGCATTCCATATGACCAATCCTCCAAAAGATGGCGAGGGCGCAAAACGCTGTATGCTGAATGCAATGAAGGATGCGGGTGTTAACCCGGAAGATATTGACTACATTAATGCCCATGGTACATCCACCCCTGCAGGTGACAAGGCAGAGACCGCTGCGGTAAAGGGTGCACTTGGTAATCATGCCAGCAAGACAGCAGTAAGTTCAACCAAATCCATGACAGGACACTTGCTAGGTGCCGCAGGTGGTGTAGAGGCAATCTTTACAGTCCTGGCAATCAGAGACCAGGTTGCACCACCTACCATCAATATAGAAAATCAGGACCCTGAGTGTGATCTGGACTATGTACCCAATGCTGCTCGTGAAATGAAGATCGATGTATGTCTGTCGAACTCGTTTGGTTTTGGTGGTACTAATGGAACAGTAGCTTTCCGCAAACTTGAATAACAGGAATACGGGCATTGACCTTCTGGCCTTTTTCATGGCAACTATTTTTACCTGACTACTTCCTCCTAACTATTCCCTAACTATCTTCATTGCAAAAAAAGGTGGCAGAAAAACCCACATCGTCTTCCTGTACTATTCTTGAGCTGGACAGTTACCAGGATCTTCTTTCACTTCATATCAATCATCCCGAGCGATACCCATTTCTACTTGAAAGCGTGGCCCATGGCACGGCACATTCCAGATACGACATTCTTTTTGCCTTTCCCGAAGCCAGTATTCAGCTAAACTGCCAGGGCACTGTTGAAACCAGCAACGTTGAAATCAATAGCGTTGAATTGGAAAATCGACAATTCCTGGAATGTCTGGATGAATGGTGGCTACAGAACAAGATAGATGCAGGCTCCGGTGCCCCTGATCATTTGCCATTCATTGGCGGCTGGTTTGTTTATCTTGGTTACGAGCTTGCTGCCGAGATAGAGAGCACTCTGGATTTACCTGAAGACAACTCAGGCCTACCTGTAGCAGCCGCTATTCGATGCCCGGCAGCCGTCATCCGGGATCATAGTAGAAAATGTACCTGGCTAGTTACTGAGGACGGGAGGAAGTCATTACTGAAACAAATGGAGCAGGACATCATCGCCTCAGAACATCTCAGGAAAGAGGAAGATAGTATAAAAACGGAACAGGTACTTGAATCGCTGGTTGAAGAAGAGGCAGAAATCTACCTCAATGAAATATTGAAGATCAAACAATATATAACCGAGGGAGATGTGTTTCAGGTCAATTTATCTCGTCAATGGCAGGCAACACTTGATACCACCATTGAGCCATCAGATATCTACCGGCGTTTACGGATGCAAAATCCGGCACCATTTGCGGCAATGGTGCGGCTCAATGATGACTTTATATTAAGTTCATCACCTGAAAGGCTTATACAGGTAGGACACAACGATTTAGGTCAGATAATCGTTCAAACCCGACCTATTGCAGGCACACGGCCTCGTAGCACGGAGGTGGACAAAGACCAGGCGTTCTCGAGAGAGTTGTTATCCCACCCCAAAGAGCAGGCAGAACATATCATGCTGATTGACCTGGAACGTAATGATCTGGGACGAGTGTGTGTTCCCGGCAGTATCGAGGTAGATGAGCTAATGACGCTGGAGAGTTTTGCGCATGTCCACCACATAGTCTCGAACGTTCGCGGTCAATTACGGTCAGATGTTACACCGGGCGAGGTTATTCGTGCCGTATTTCCCGGTGGAACGATTACCGGCTGTCCCAAAGTCCGATGTATGGAAATTATTGCAGAACAGGAGAAAACTGGCAGGGGAGCTTATACAGGCTCGGTTGGGTACATCAATCGAAATGGGGAGTTGGACTTTAATATACTGATCCGAACGCTGGTGCAAAAAGGCAAGCAGCTCGTATTTCGTACCGGTGCCGGCATTGTGGCTGATTCCATAGCCGAGCGAGAGCTGGAAGAAACAAGAGCCAAGGCTCGTGGACTCCTTCTTGCATTAGACGTGGAAAAATAGCTCGTCGAGCATACTGCTTTTTCAAAAAATTGTGAATCCGTTCAATAACATCGGGGAATCTTCCTGCAAGTCTTAGTTATTTCGAGTTAGTGCCGATATAAGTACTACCTTCTGTTTTTTCTGGAAAACTTCCTATGAGACGATATTTGCGCTGGCTTGGCGACAGGAAACAGTATCTAAGCTGGTTTAGCGAGAGGAAGCCGTATTTGCGCTGGCTTGGTGCCAGTTTCGGGGTATTCCTGTTACTGGTGCTCACGGTTCCATACCTGATCCCTATGGCACAGTACAAGAATCAAATTGAAACCATTCTTGGTGATGCAACAGGTTATAGTGCACATATCGACTCGGTTGGATTCAATCTATTTCCCTCACCTGAAATAAAGCTAACCGGGTTGCGAATAACGAGACCAGTAGAGCCGTCTACTACTGTCGAGAATACCACGATAGACACTGAGGAGTTGGTGGCGGA